>CAYIXF010000045.1:0-5225 GCA_964367265.1 Candidatus Woesearchaeota archaeon | reverse complement strand
AGAAACTATTATAGTTATGTTGTGTATTCCTGCTGAACTGAAATCAAAATAATAATTAAATGCATCTATTGTTGGGCTTTGCAGTATATTATCAAGATACCATGAGTATGTTAAGAGATCTAAATCGGGGTCTGATACAGAAATATTAAATAATTGTGTTGTATTTTCACTTATAGTTAATAATGCTGTTGGATTAAATGCATTTATTATAGGAACTCTATTAACATTATTGACTGTTATTATTATTGTTTCAGAATCCATTAGATTACTATCGCTTACACTAAAGTTAACATTATAAGTTCCAGCTTGTGTAAGATTAGGAGTCCATGTAAATACTTGTGTTAAAGGATCAAAAGTTGCTCCAGGTAAATTAGTTGCTGAATAAGTTAAAGGATCGCCATCTAAATCTGTTGCAGAGATTGTAAATGTTAATGTTTGATTTTCAGTAACTGTTTGATTTCCTATTATATTTAATATTGGAGCTGTATTACTTATTATAACAGAATTACTTTGTAATGTATTACCGTTTACACTTCCATCGTTTGCAGTTACTCTACAATAAATTGTATCTAATCTGTTAAAAGATGTTCCATTTATATTTAATCTTGTTTCTCCAGTAATTAGCCCAATTTGGTTATACCATTGTGTTAAGGAATTATCTATGTCGTTATCTGCATCAGAAAAGCTATGACTACATGTAAATATAGTTAATTCATCTCCGCTTGTTGGAGCAACATTAACACTTGATACAGAAGGAATAGAATTTAATATTGTTATAGCATTTGAATTCATCCATGCACTGCTTGCACCATTACTATCAGTTACTTGCTCTGAACAAAATATATTATCATTCTTATCACCATTTCCAGCAAGAGCTAAGTTTAGGGTATTACCATTTTGACCAGAAATTAAATTACTATTTCTATACCAATTAAAGGATGTAGTTAATGGATCTCCTTCAGGATCGCTTGCTGTACCGGGATTACATGTTACTAAAGAATTTGTATAATAATTACCTGCAGAGATTGAAGGATTTGTTAAAGTTGGCGGACTGTTTACTATATTTACTGAGTCTTCTCCTATCTTTATCCAGCCAACAGTTGATCCGTAATACTTCCAAACTTCACATCTCCAATTATCGCTTACACTTGTGTACGTGTTACTAACAACGTTACTGATAATGGATGTTAGTGCAGTATTTTTATACCATTTATATGTATAACCTGTTCCAGAAGGAGGATTACATGTCAAATCTTGGTTATTAATAGCTGGATTTGGAGTAACAGTAACTCCGCCCGTAGCAGCTGTAATTATAGTGCTAAGTAACAAAATTGATAATAATATACTTATAATAGTGTATTTAAATTTCATTTTATTTATAATCTCTGGAATTTGCACCAAAGTCTAATCCAAATAATATCTTTAATGTATTTCCTCTTTTTATTTTGACACTTTGATCGTCAACAGTTACGTCTCTAATTTCATCTAATAGAATTATTTTTGGTTGGTAATCACTAAACTTGAATCTATAAACTAAACCAGGACTTATTGAATCAATTCTTGCTAAATGTCCAACTTCTCTAATATAATCTCTACTTAAGCCCAGAATAGGAGCTACTTGATTTCTACCTATATTAAGAAGGTAAGATTCTAGGAATAAGTTATATCTTTCCTCTGTGCTATTAAACTCTGTTATAGTTTGTGAATTTGGTACTCCAATGCTGCTTAAATTAACATTTACATCTGTCTTACCTTTTCCTTTATTTCTTGAATAGTAAAGTGCAAACCTTGTATTCAAAGGTAAATCCTCTAAGGAAAATCTCGCAAAAAATCCATCACCCTTTACTCTTTTATCAGCATCTATAATTTCATCTGAAGATATAATTTTTGCATGTGTATTCATATTATTATATCCAAAATCTAATCTACCTCCTTTAATCTTTCCCTTTAATACCTTTACACCAAGACCAGCGTCTAAAGATGTATCAACTAAATCTTCTAATTTATCTCCTGTTAAAGTTCCGCTACCCTTGTCAATACCATAATTAACTATACCATACAACCTTAATGTTTTATTTATCTCAATTTTGGGTTCTATATTAATTCTACTTGACCATATACCTACATCGTTTTTATAATTAGTAATTATGGGGGTATTTGTGATATCTGGTATAGTTACACTTTCTGTTTCTTTGTCTGTTCTTAAACCAGTATGTACACTTGCCCCTATGTAATGTTGTATCTTTTGAGAAGTTGATTTTTCTTTTTTCTTTAATTTTTTATCATATTCATCCTGTTCTTTTAAAGCTCTTCTTATTCTTTCACTTTCTGTTTCTTTTTTAGGTTGTGTAGTTTGTGTAATATTTTGACCAGTTCCTATTAATTTGTTAAACTCTTCTGGTGCAATAACATCTATATTTTTGGATTGATATAATTTTTTTATATAATCCTTTTCTCTTTTAAGTTTCTCCTCTGCAGTTCTACTTTTATTTATAATCTCTTCTACTTCAGCATCACTTAAGTTTTCTTTTTCCTTTAGGATGAATCTCATATCGTCTTCTGTTAATTTTTGTTCTATAACAGTTTCTGTTGTTTTTAATCCTTCTTCAGCCTTAGCATAGCTATTTAGAGAAATAGTACCATAAAATAATGCTGGTAAAATAAATTTACCAATAGTTTTTATATCCAACTTCTTTAACCCCCAAAAGTATATTTTATTAATTATAACATATATATAAAACTTTCGTAAATAGTTATTCTAGAGTAGTAATATTATGCAGATACTATGGATTTTAGTTTTAGTGGCTTATACACCTTGTCTTCTACTATATAAACCTCAAAATTATCTAAATTTTGTTCTAAGAATGGGCTATGGACAAATTCTTTACTAATATCACTACCTACTGCTAATTGATTCATTGATGGAATAACTATTAATCTTTTGTCTTTCCATTTTCCCAATAAAAAGCATTTGAATTTATCGCTTCTTCCTTTAAATCTCACTGCTGGATGCACATGCCCCATTACTATTATTTTAGAATTTAAAAATTCTTTATTTTTCAAAACCTTATCACCATGTAAAATACAAATATCATTTACATTATAAAATTCTTTTACTTTAATATTTCTTTTATCTGCTATATAATCTAAAGCCTTATCGTGATTACCTTTAACTAAAATTATTTCTTTATCCTTGAAGAAATCAAATAATTGCAAGATATCTCTCCATTCTTGTTCGGATATAATTCCAAATTCATGTTTTAAATCTCCAGTTATTACTAGCTTTTTAACTTCTACTTTGTTTGATATATTCTCTAATCTATTCAAAATTTGATTAAACTGAAATCTTGGGATAAGAATTCCCTGCTTATTTAATGCTTCTTCAATGCCAAAATGTAAATCTGCAATTATTAAAATCTTTTCTTTCTTTAGATACAAAGCTAAATCTATAATTTGTATATTTGGTAAAATATTCATTTATTAAAGAATTATAAATTTTCCATTCTTTCTTTATATAGGTTCTGCATTCTATTATGTTTTATTTCTATCTTCTCTTTTCTTTTTTGAATTTCATTACCAAATAATTCTGGTGGTTTGATATTACTTCTTTCTAGTTCTGCAACAACAGCTAAAAACTTTTTCTCTAATTTTATTAAATCCCAGTACATACTGAGATAATTTTTACTATCTGATTTCATTTTCTTTTCCATGTTATCTATTGAAGAAAGTGTTTCTTTAACTTTATGTTGTTGTATTGTTTTAACAGGCTCAGATCTTTCTTTTTTAATAATAGTTGTTCTATATTTATATCCTTTGGGCTTTTCTTGTGCCTTTAACCTTTCAAGAGTTTCCATTACTCTGCTTTTTGTTTCCATATTTTGGCATTAGTAGAAGTTATTTATATACTTTTGTTTTTGTTCGGCTTTGTTTAAAAAGTAACCCCTGTTTAAAAAGTAGGTCATTTCAAGGACTTATTAAACAAAGCCTTTTTGTTCAATAAGTTTATATATTTTTATGTATATAATAATATATGGAAAATCCACCAAGGGAAAATATAGAGAGGTTAATTTCCTTTATGGAATTTTTGAATGATAAAAATAAATTTTCATATGTTTTGAGAGATGTATTATTTGAACGTTTGGATGAAAATAAGCTTAAGTTAAGTAGAGATTATCTAGATTTATGGGAAAGGTACGAAAAGGTGGTGGAATGTGAACAAAGAAGATTACTTGGGGATTTAAAGTTAGATTAAAAATTGATCTTTGCTTACTTCGCTAAGTATTGTAGCAGCATCGTAATCCTTCATCAAGGTTTCTTTACCACATGCTGGACAAATTTTATGTAATCTTTGCCCTTTTGGGGTATACCTAAAATTACAGGATTTACAAAAATATCTCATCTTTGAATTCTTTTCTCTATTTCTTCAGAAAAATTTTCTTTTATAAATCTAATCATAGATTCATTACCAGCTTGTTCGTATACAAATAATGCTTCTGGCAAAGAATCTTCTTTAAGGAATGTATCACCAATCATATTTAATTTATCATAATCTTCAGCTAGTTTAAATGTTTTAGCAGCATCTTTTAATTCCCCATTTTTAAAACATAAATCACCAAGCTTAATTAATTTTCTAGTATCGTTTAATGCTGCAAAAATTTCAATAGCAAAGTCTATTTTTTGTTTCTCTATGCATTCATCCCCCACTTTACTTAATTTTTCTCTTTCTCCAGCACTTATAAACGCTTTAATAGCCTCTGAGATGCGACCTTCTTTTAAACATTTGTCTCCAGTAAGTATTAATTTTTCATTATTTTCTGCTACAATATAAACGTCAATAGCTTGCTCAAATAAACCAATATTTGTATAATAATCACCTATTTCTGATAGCTTTGTTTTATTTCCTGTTAGTGTAAATGCCTTAATTGCTTCTGGTATTCTCCCCTTTTTAATATATTCTTCACCAGCTGCATTTAATAATATCTTTTTAGCTACTTCATTAAACATGTCTAAGTTGGTATTGTCTATACCCTTTCTAATTAAAGAAGGAACCACCTTTCTAAAGGCTTGATTATCCTCTTTAGAAACAGAGGTAATTGTTTTCATTATCCCTGGAACTATTTTTTCTATATCAACCATCTTTTTAGAATTAAATTTAAACTTTTAGCTTTAAATACTTATCTATACTATAATAAATATTTTAAACAATAAGCATTAATAATTTGTTT
>CAYIXF010000044.1:0-5232 GCA_964367265.1 Candidatus Woesearchaeota archaeon | reverse complement strand
ACACGAAGGTACCGGCCGGCCCTGACCGCCCGCCGGCGGGCTTGCCTGCGGCCCAGGCGGTGGACGCGGCGGCGTAGAGGTCTCGAAGCGCCTCGCGGATATCGGCGGCGGAGTCTTCCGCGGAATCGGGGAGCTTGAAGGCAGCTTTGAGGGACTTGAACGAGGCGCGCACCTCCTCTTTCGAGAGAGCGCGGCGGTAGAGCTTCACTTCGTCCATGAGCCCCATGTAGTTGTGCCAGCCGGAGCCCACGGTGAGCTCGTCGGTGAGGTTGAAATCCCCGGCCCAGCCCGGCGGCATGTCGCTCTCGCCCTGGGACTGGCCGTTGAGGTAGAGACGGATTTGGTTTGCACCGCGATCGCACACCAGGGCGACTTGGGCCCATTCATTGAGCTTGAGCTTGGTCCCCGATGTGGATCCCGTGGAAACGACCTTGCCCGCCTCGTTCTTGTAGCAGAAGTAGCAGGTGAGGACCCCGGTGCCGTAGATATCGATGACGAGATAGGCGTCTGGAAACTTCCCGTGGGCGAAGATGCGGCGCTGGTTTTGCTTGTCCTCGATGGTGAATTGCGAGGGGTTCACCCAGGCGAGGAAGGTCCATGATTTCGTGCCGATGCGCTGCTCTTCGGTCAACTTCGCGGCGACCGTGGCGGCCGAGCTGCCATCGAAGCGGAGCGCCTTCCCCGAAGGGCTCTCGGCCCACTGCGCCTTCACCCGGCCGTTGAGCCCGTTGCCGGACTGGTCCTTGGCGAGCTCGCCGCTGCCCTCGTCGAACTTCCAGTGGAAAAGCAGCTCATTTTCTTCGGCGCGAAGCGCGCCGAAGAAAATGATAGTGAGGAAGAAGAAGATGGTTGGGGCGGCGGAATAGTGCGGACGAAGAATCATTTTCAACATGGTGGATTTCTCCTCGAGGGCCTTCACCATCCTCTCAATCTGATCCCATTCTTTGATCTTCATTCCTCATCCTCATTCTTTATCTTCATTCTCTATCTTCTTTCTTAATTCGTTTATTTGCTTTATTGTTAATAGCTTAGAATCTTTAACATCAAGAGATTTCAGTTTAGGTAAATCCTTCTCATTAAACATTGCTCCTGCTATTATTAATGGACCGATGACAGGACCCCTACCAGCCTCATCAATACCTAAAATTAGCATTTTAATTTTAAAATAATAGCGGGAGAAGGATTTGAACCTTCGACCTTTACCCAAGAATTGCCTTCTTACCGGGTTATGGGCCTTTCGCAATAAAGACAATAAAGTCATTATTTCGGCGAACATTTAGGCCCTTTGGTCTCCTAGTTGAACACCTTACGGTACTGTTCTATCCCGCTAGCAGGAGGATTAATTAAGTCTTTTTAAACCTTTTGATAATTTAAGTGAGTTAATCCATTACTAAATAATTCTGTTATATTCTTCCATCCATTTACTCTTATCATATTTCTTTTTAAAACTTCTTCAATGTTCCAAGGTTTAGTATATAATAATACAAGTATATCGTCTTTAAAATCTCTTAAAAATAATTTTATATCATCTTCTATCAAAACACTACATTCTAATTTTTTACACGCATCATATTTATTACCATTTCTATTAAAATTAGTAAAATTAAATGTTTTAAATTTTTGTGGAAAATACCTATCGAGCCATTTTATAGTTCTATCTACGATGTAGGATGGCCTTGCACTTATAATATGCAAATCATGATGTTTATGTAATTCTGCAATCCCATCTATTGCCCCATCTTCTACTCCTATATCATCCGTATGTAATATATGAAATTCTTCCAATCTATTGTCATCAATGCCATGAACATATTCGCCATATTTTTCCATACAGAATTCTTTATATTTTTCATGTAATTTTGCTAATGGACCATCTATATCAACAGCTATTTTCATCCTTCTCTTTTTATAATTTACATTTAAATAGATTTATATACTATAAAATATACGTTTTTAAAAAGAGGTTAATTTTATGAAACATACATTTAATGTAGTTTTAATACTAATTTTATTGTTTGTTTTTGCACAACTTATTGGTTTAGCTGTAATTAATAAGTATTTTGTACAAGAACTTCCATATGATATACAAAAACCAGAATTTGAAGAACAAACTTCATTTATTCCAATATTTTTAATAGTAATATTTGGAACTATACTAGTTTTAATATTGATTTATTTTAGGGCAGAAAGAATATGGAAATTATGGTTTTTTTTAAGCGTTATTTTTACATTGTTAATAGCATTTTCTGCATTTATAAATCAAGTTTTAGCTCTTTTATTTGCTGTGGTATTAGCATTGATAAAGGTATATAAACCAAATGTCATAGTACATAATTTAACCGAGGTATTTATCTATGGCGGATTAGCTGCTATTTTTGTTCCAGTATTAAGTGTGTTATCTATTTCTATACTTTTAATTTTGATTTCTATTTATGATATGATAGCTGTGTGGAAAACAAAACATATGATAAAATTAGCTAAATTTCAAAGTAAATTAAAAGTATTTGCTGGATTAATTATTCCATATGGTAAGAATAAAACAGCAATTTTGGGGGGAGGAGATATAGGATTTCCATTGTTGTTTTCAGGAACTATATTAAAAACTTATGGTTTAATTGATGCATTAATTACAGTAGTATTTACTTCACTAGCACTTTTAACTTTATTAATTTTAGCAGAAAAGAAAAAATATTACCCAGCAATGCCTTTTATATCGATAGGCTGTTTTATTGGATTATTAGTTATAAACTTTATTATGTAATTTTATCTTATTCTTATAACCTCTAAATTCTTTGGAGCAGATGTTTCAATTCTGTATAATTTATGAACAGTGCTGGCCATTTCTAAGCATTTACTACTTTCTCCATGATTAAATATTACTCTTCTTGGTTTTGGGTCTAATTTTCCTATAAAGTTAATTAATTGTTGATAATTTGAATGTCCAGAAAATCCCCTTATTATATCTATTTCTATTTTAACATTTATAACCTTTTCACCAGCTAAATATATTTCTTTTTCTCCATCTTGTAACCTTCTTCCTAGTGAACCATGTCCTTGATAACACGTTAATATTAAACTATTTTTTGGATTTTCAGCTAAATGTTTAAAATATCCTAAAGATGCTCCACCAGTTAACATTCCGGATGTTGCTATAATAATACATGGACCTTCTTCGTTGACAATTTGCATCATTTCTTTATTTCCAACTACCTGCTTAAACACATCAGCCAAGAAGGGATTTTCATCCTTATAAAATATAGATTTCTTAACTCTGTTATTGAAGAATTCCGGGTAAGCAGTATGTATTGCTGTAACATCCCATACCATACCCTGTATAAAGACAGGTATTTTTTCTAATTTACCCTCTCTTATAGATTTTTCTATTATTAAGGCCATTTCTTGACTTCTTCCTACACCAAGAACAGGCATTAATACCTTCCCACCTCTTGCAATTGTTTTTTTTATTATCTCTATTAATTGATCTTCACATTCCATTCTTGTTGGGAATACATCATCTTTATGTCCATAAGTACTTTCTATAATTACTGTTTCTAATCTTGGGAATTTTACAGAAGCAGGAGCTAAAAGATTTGTTAGTTCGTAATTCATATCACTTGTATAAAGTAGATTATGCAACCCATTGCCTATATGTAGATGTGCCATACTTGACCCAATATTATGACCAGCATTGTAAAATGTTAATCTAACATCTGGGGTGATATCACTTACTTCTTCATAATCTAAGCATATTGTATGTTTAATAAAATTTTTTATATCAACACTTCCATATAATTGTTTTTTTGCATCTTTAGCAGCAACACTTATTAAATCTAAACATAGTAGTGCAGCAACATCTCTTGTTGGTTGTGTACAATATGTTGGTCCTTTAAATCCAAACTTGTAAAGATAAGGTAAGAATCCAACATGATCAAGATGAGGATGGCATAATATTACAGCGTCTAGTTCTTTAAGATTGAATTCTGGGGCATCTAAATGAGGATAAGCATTCTCATCGCTAGCAGCTACGTTAACTCCACAATCCAGCATTATTCTTGATTCTGGTGTTTGTAAAAATATACAGCTTCTACCAACTTCTCTTGCAGCTCCAAGAAAGGTTAATCTTACCCATTCATGCTTTTTCTCCCTTGTCCAACCACCATAAATTCTTTTTCCTACACTATGTAAAAATCTCTTTCTATAATCGCTATTTTCGTAAAGTACCCTTCTTATAGTTTCTATTAACTTAGATCTTATTGCTGGTGTTCTTTGTACAGATGGGGTCCAAAATGTTCTTTTTTTAATTTCCTTTAATAACATACCTTCTTTTCCTATAACTACACCAGGTCTTTCAGCATATATTGATACAATAGATCTTTGTGAATCAAATAGTATATCAGCTACTCCGCCTTCTTTTGGGGTAATTTCTTCTATAATACTTTTTGCTTCTTCTTCAGGCAATATTATAGAAGGATCACATCTTAATTCGACTCTTTTTTTTATATTATTAACTATATCTTTAATAATTCCTTCATTATTTAAGAAAAAATCTCTGCTTTTAGTATATACAACAATATTTGCACCCTCAAAAAATAACTCACTGATATCAGCCTTGCTAGGTATAAATTTCATTACTTCATCTAAAATATTTGCCATTTTATTTTTTAATAGAATAAATTTTTATTTTGCTGAAACTTTTATCTTTTTGCGAGCTTTTTTCTAAAAAGCTCTTTTAAAAGCTTCATATAGATAGCTTAGTTTCTATCTCTTTTGTTAATACCTTACTTATTCCTTCTTTGGTCACTTTATAAATATCAATTCCATCTCCCGTATTTGCATCTCTTTGTAATGCTGCATTAATAGCTTTAACAGCTAATTTTATCCCCTCATCTAACTTTATATCCTTTTTATACATTGTATCTAGGATACTATAAGCTGCCACTATACTTCCACTACCAGATGCAACATAATCTTCACTTAATGTTACTGAACCATCAGGAAATATATCATATAAGTGTAAACCATCATCATCTTTTCCAGCAACTATAAATTGTACAATAGCGGGTATAGCACTAAATCTTCTTATACTTTGATAGACCATTCTCGCCATAAGATTAGCAGCTTCTTTTACACTACTTTCTTTACCTCTTCTCATTTTTTTAATTTGTAATTCTGATTGTAGTAGTTTAACAAGTATTTGTATATCAGAAACCATTCCTGCTATTGTTACAACTA
>CAYIXF010000043.1:0-5237 GCA_964367265.1 Candidatus Woesearchaeota archaeon | reverse complement strand
CTTCGACTTTTTTACTGGTGTTACATCACCCATTACTAAACCATATAAATATGCCCTTTCTTTAGGTGATAATTTAAATTTCTTTTTTTCTTTGATATATCCTCTTAGAATTGAGGCTTTTCGACTATCTCTAATACCTATTCTATTATCTTTTAGTATTTTTCTTATTTTTGGTCTATAAATTTTGAATTTTCTTGATAATTCTCTTATCGGAGTTCCATTTTTATATAGATTGATTAATTCACTTTCAGAAATCATCTATTAATAATGTTTTTATTTTATATCAACTCTTCTGCTTGAAAATCGAAATATTTTCATGAGAACTGAAAAATTTACGATAATAAACTGAAGATTTTCAGAAAAGGCTATTTAAAATGAAAGATTTTCGATTAAGACGAATAAAAATGTAATTATTTGCTCTTAAATATCCTAACCGTAATATTTTTAAATTAGTTATTTCTATTAATAATGATGAAAACAGCTATCGTCACGGGTGGAAGCAGAGGTATATGAAAGTCTACTGCCATAAAATTATTAAAAGAAGGTTTTACTGTTATAATTACTTCTAGAAACAATAAAGAATTAAAAGAAACTGAAAATGAATTAAATAAATATGGTAAAATAATTGGAATAAAGAGTGATGTTTCTAATTACGATGATGTTAAGAATTTAATTAAACAAGTTTATAATAAATATAAAAGAATTGATGTTTTAGTTAATAATGCTGGTGTTGCTTTATGGAAAGAATTAGATCAGATGAATAAGAAAGAAATTGATAATATTCTTGATATTAATCTTAAAGGATTAACCTACATGTGCAGAGAAGTAATTCCTATAATGAAGAAACAGAAATCAGGTAATATAATAAATATTTCTTCAGGCGCAGGTAAAAAAGGATATGCAGAATTTTCAGTTTATTGTGCAAGTAAGTTTGGAGTTATTGGACTAAGTGACTCTTTAGCTAAAGAATTAGAAAGATATGGAATTAGTGTTTATACAATATGTCCTGGTGGTGTTAATACTAAAATGTATCTTGGTATGGAACCAGATGCAGATCTTAATAGCTTATTACAGCCTGAACAGATAGCTGAAAAGATTATTGCTTGTGTGAAAGGAAAATATAAGAACAGGGCTTGTATAGAGATTTATAAATAAATTAATTCTTAAAGATTATTAAATTCTTATGGAAATAATCAACCTTATATTCATCAAACTGCTTCCATTACTAACTACTCAACCAAGCAAACAATAAATTTTTTTCTTATTTAGTACTTTAAAGAATAAGATAAAAAAGGAGTCGGTATAAAAGTTTGTGATTTATGGAAGCAAAGTTACGCTAACAGGTTGAGATATTAATAATATTGAATTTGGGACTACCAGTGCTGGATTAATTGTTACAAAACCTAAATGAATCGTTAATCCCGGGAAAGCATATGTGGGAATTGTCCATGTTGCAGTTGCTTGTCCATTAGCATCAAGCACTCCTTGAGCATTGTTTAATCCGATTAATGATCCAGAAAAAATCGAAAGAAAGAACACTCCATCTGGATTCAGCGGTATTACACGTCCATCAGCTAAAATGATTCCTGGTGATGTTCCTAAAGACATTAATAAAAAATAATTTGTATTTGGGTTTGTTATTGTAGATAATGTAATGTTGATTGTATTCCCGATATTAGGAGATCCTGCTATTGCTATTGAAGGCTGAACACTTGAAGGAAATTCCCCAATAATTGCATTTGAAAGTGAAGTTACATTAAATGTACATTCGTTAAGAACTAAATTGCATCCTTGTCCCTGTGGAATATAAGTTTGAGTATCGTTATTAAAAATAAAAAGATTGAGGTTGCTTTCATTAATTACTGCTGATTCATTATAGCGCAATATTAATGTTACAGGTTTAATAAACCTTAAAAGATTTATTCCGGGACCAAAAGTATAATTAAGGCTTCTTGGTGTAACATTAAACTGAGTTGTAAAATTCTGGTTCTGATTATTTCCGCTAATAAATACTGATCTGAAACTTCTTAATGCAATGGCTGGAATAATAAGCTCTGCATTATTTGATGGAACTGTTAGAATTCCACCTGCAGGACCAATGGTCGTGGCATTGTTTTCATTAAAATCACAAATATCTGATGAATTAATAGGACATATATCACATACATCTCCTTTATCATCTAAATCACTGTCTAACTGATCATTAAGAATGCCGGGGCAATTGTCTATTGGCTCAGGTATTAGATCATTGTCTGTTTCATTGATCGTTCCATTAACCGCATTCATCCAGGACGAGCTGAAATTTGATAGAACTGCTAAAGAATTGGTTATGTTAGATTCATTTAATGCCAGTTTATAATTATCTAGCGATGCGCTTAAAAACTCAGAAGCATTTACCAAGAAACTGTTAAGACCTGGGAAACCTGATTGGTTAACTAAACTCATTCTGATAAAAAGATTGATAGTTTCGCGCAGTAAATCAACATCAATATTATTGCTTGTAGTTAATATTCCAGCTATTGTTGAATTTAATATACTGGTAAAAGATGGATTTGAAATTATAGACAATGATAAAGTAGTAGCATTAGCAAGCTCGTTAAAGAATTGCTGTCCATAAGCAGGAACTAATGAATTATTGTTAGGCAACCAATAAATATCATTTAGGCTTGTATTAAGATGCGAGACTATTTGGTTTATCTGTGCAGGGCCTGTATAAGGATTTAGATTATTTCTAATAGTTTCAATTATAAATCTGTTGGTCTTATTTGTATCGTCCAGAACGAAGAAACCATGTCTTTGAAATGTATTCTTCTTTGAGTTTTGAACACTGGAAAGGTACCATACTGAAGTGTCTTGAGTTGAGAAAGCAAAGTAAAGATCTTCAGTTTGATAATATCCGAAGTTAGGATCATAAACTTCTATAAACATATTTTCTGCAACTATTTCATTATTCAATAAAATTATTGGATCAATTGGTTCAGGTTCTCCCGGATTATCTTTGACAATGAAGACATCAATAGTTTGATTAGGTACAAGGTAAGGTATTCCCCTTAAAACCTCTGGGATAGGATCGTCATTGCTTGGTTCAATCATAGGGTCAACATCTGGAATATCTGGGCTTAGAGGAAAATCCGGTATAATTATTCCCAAATCCCACCAAGGATCTGAAATCTTAGACCATCTCCAATGCTGATGCAAGCAATCGAGAGGAGTTACTCTACAGCCAGGAAGGAATACACTTTGTCCTACAGGTGCTGTATGTATATTATCATACTCTCCCTTGCTACCATTATTTACAGCATTGAATTTTGTCTCTTTTGTTATTATAGGTTGTCTTCCTAGGTTATTGAATGTAAATGATAGTATATCATCCTCATCAGAAGTTCTTGTTAACGCTTGAGTTCCATAATCTTCCTTATCATAAAATATTATTTTATTAAGATTAGGTTGAGTACCGCTTTTATCAAACCATTTAACCGTAACTTTTGGGACAATTCTGTAACAATCTCTTCCGAAAGATTCGCAGTTATTCGTTGGTTTCCATCTTACAATTAGATCATAATTTACACAAAAGAATCCATTTAAATTTGATTGATTAAATCTTTTACCAAAATCCCAATAAAGTGTATCTGTTCCACTAATTTCGTCTCTTCTTATTCCAAAACTATTATGGCTGTGGTTGTAATTCTGCTCATCAAATTCAACAACCATACTTTGATTGCTACCATATTCTATTTTAAATCGAGGTGTACTTAAGCTTTCTAACATATTATTATTGATTGCTTTTATATTTTCTAGAACTAGGCCGTCACTGTTAACTTCTTTAGCAGTAAACGACCATGGTCCTTGAGAATAAGAAAAAGGCAAGCTATTTGTAGGCTCTCTAATAATACATGAACATTGAAATCTACAACCGGTTGTTCCTGGGTCATTCCATCCACCAGGAATATCGCAGGTGTTATTATCCCCCGTGTTACCTGCGCTTTGCAAGTAAAAATCGCTCAATCCATTAAAACATGCGATATTTCTATTTAGAGTATTTTGTCCAGAAATAGAAATACCTCTTTCTTTATTTTCAGTTGCAGTGTTATTTTCAATTATATTATTAAGACCTTGAATAAGAAATCCAGAAAGATTGTTATCAATTGCTAGATTGTTAGTAATAGTATTAGAATGAGATAGTATCACGTAACCATATTCGAGATTTCTTTCTACAATATTCCCTATCAGAATATTGTTGTATGTAAGACCACCCTCCACTCTAATTCCACTTAGTTTACCATCGCTTACTATATTACCAATTATCTTATTATTCGTTGGACCAATAAAATATGGACCCAGTTGAATTCCATTTCCAGAGCTTTTAGTTATTTTATTGTTTATTAAAACATTATCATTACCCGATATAATTAAAATTCCAGTCGGTGTAGAAGTAATACTATTATTTGCAACTGTGTTGTTAAGGCCCCCCAGAATTCCAACACCGTATCCACCTGTTTTTATCATTTGATTGTTAGAGATAACATTAGAATTAGAACCTACAATATTAACAGCCTGAGAAGTAAAACCACCTGGTGAAATTGATTCTATAAATATATTTGATGTTATAGTATTAAAAGATGAAGTAATTAATTGTAGAACTAAGTATTTAATGTTACAATTCTTTATTGTTGATCCTTGTATATTGTTTAATTTTATGACTCCTCCAGCACCAAAAGTTCCTGGCGGGTTTGCTTCAATAGCAGCTCCACCACAATCAAGAACAATATTATTTGCACATATATCAAATCCGTCCTGTACAGGATAATTGCCTGGACTTAATGTTAAAGAACTGGCAAGATCGCAATGTTGAAAAGGAGAAGGGCTGCAAGATGGATCTGTCCACGGACAGTTATTTGGAAATGGTAAACTTGTACTGTGTCCTGGAGGACATCCATTCTGGAAACAACCTTGATGGGGTCCATCGTGGGCTAAAGCTAAATTTATGCTTATATAGAAAATTAAAATATAGCATAATATAAAGATTTTATATTTTTTCATTTGAGACCCCCATTTACTTAAAAGAATAAAATATTTAAAAGAATTGCTGTATTTAAATATATATATAAAAGTCTATAGAGTTTATTATCTATTAATTTTAATAAAAAGAAAAAAAGAAAAAATACATTATACCATCGCTAGTCGATAGGTAATGATTAGAAGTTATTAACTCTACTATTACCTTGTTCTATGCTTCT
>CAYIXF010000042.1:0-5271 GCA_964367265.1 Candidatus Woesearchaeota archaeon | reverse complement strand
AGTATATTTAACTTAGCTTATAATACACCACAAACTACAAGCTTTAGTATAACAATACCATCTACTGCTTTACCTGGAAGTTATACTAGTGCAATAACAGCAACAGAAAATGGGAATACAATAAATAATGATACATTTAATTATGCAATTACAGTAAATTCAAAAAAAGTAATGACTTTGCCTAGTTCAACAGTTGTTGTAATTGGTCATAGAGATGAGAGTACATCAAATAGTTTTACTATAACTAATAACGGTAATGTTCCTTTGAATAATGTATTAATAACCCCTAATATAATGCTTATAGATAGTAGCAATAATACGATTGCATTAACACTAAGTCCAAATCTTATTTCGTCAATACTTGTAGGAAGTTCTGCTAGCGTAACATTAACAGCAACTGTTCCATCAACACAAGTTTATGGAAGATACAAGGGAATTTTAAATGTTGTAGAAAGTGATCCGCTTTTCAATGGAACTATTCCACTTGAAATAGATAGTTTCCCTAAGATTTGTAGCAATGGACAAAGGGGAAATTTCTTCAATGTAAAGATTACAGATCCAAGTTCTAATAGCGAGTTTTTACCTAATGATAATATAGATGTAACTGTTAATGTAGAGAATAAGGATAGTAATGATAGAGAAGTTATTGTAGAAGTTAAATTATACGATATTAAAGATGGTAAGATAATAAAGAGTGCTAAATCAAGTGGTATAAATATAGATGCAAATAGTAATGAAGATATAGAGCTAACCTTAACTGTCCCTTACAAATTTAATGAAGATCATTCTTTTATATTATTTGCTAAGGCATATGAAGATGGAAATGAAGATGACCAATGTAAAGAGGCTAATTTAGATTTGGATTTGGATAGAAGAGATAATGATGTTATAATTAATGATTTAACATTTTTTCCTAGCTCTGTTAAGTGTGGAGATAGTGTAGATGTTACTGTTAATGTATGGAACATTGGAAGAAGTGATGAAGATAGTGTAAAGGTAAATTTAAGAAATACTGAACTTGGAATAAATCAATTATCTAATACTTTTAGTCTTGGGGATTATGGAAGTTCGGATGATGATGAAGTAGTAAGATTTAGCCTTTTGATACCAACAACTGCTACTACAAAAAGTTACTCTATAGAAACTATTACGACATTTAATGATGGAAGTGATACAACTAGTAAAACATTTAGTTTAGATGTAGCTTGTCAAACTCCTATTGGCAGTGTAACATTAAACTTATTACAATATACTACAGATGCAAATACTGGAACTTCATTAAGCATTCCTTTAAGTTTAACTAATAATTTGAATAGTGCACAAAGCTATACATTAGAGTTTATTGCTGCTGGTGGATGGGCTAATAGCGTAAGTCAAACTGTTACATTAAATCCATTAGACACAGAAACATTATATCTATACCCTATTATTGGTTTAAGTACACCTTCTGGGGTGCATAGTGGAACTATTAATGTAAAATCTGGTTCAGATATTGTTGCATCAAGAATATTCACAGTTAATGTTTTAGGAACAACAACCCCAACTGGAGCTGTTACATTCTATCCTACGTCTTATTTTGATAAATTGTTTACTGGAGATAGACTTCCAACAAGCTTCTGGATAATTGGGGATATAGCATTGTTAATTATTGCAATATACTTTATTAGATTACTGCTAAAAAGACAGTGATAGTATGTATAGTGGTCCATTAAAACTAGGTATTGTTGATAGTTATGATTTAGAAAAGATATTGAAAGCTGTAAATGATAAAAAATTAAAAAAGAAATGTTTTTTTGATCATGAAAATTCTTATCAAATAAGAGAGTTATTAAAATTTGAGAAAGATCGTAAACACTATGTTGTAATTGAAACTCAAGGAAGTACTCATTCTATAGCAGAATATAAACCTGAAACCTGTAATTTTAAGTGGATAAAGAAGACTCTAGTTGGGTTAGTCGCTGCTGCTTCATTATTTACTTGTGTGGATCTATTTAAACCAAATTTAGAGCATATGATTTCAAAAGGTTTAAAACATACACAAAATTATGAACAAATTTATAAGGGAGAAAGAACTGACACTACACGTTATACATTTAATTATATACCTTCTAAAATAGAATGGACTAATCTACCAACATCCCTTAATGAAGAGGTAACATTAAAGGTTGCAACACTAAATGTTTGGGATTTTTATGGATTTCCAAAAAGAAAGAAGCGTATGCTTGAAATTGGAAAATTAATAAAATATATCAACCCAGATATAGTTGGTTTACAAGAGGCATTCGTTAAAGGCGACAGAAAATTATTATTTAAACAACTTAAAGATTCTCGTCTAAAATATTCAAAATATTATTATAGTGGGTTATTTGGTAGTGGGCTTATGCTTATAAGCGCATTTCCTATCAAAGAAACTAACTTCTATCAGTACACTAAAAATGGGGAGTGGCATAAACTTTGGCAGGGTGATTGGTGGGTTGGTAAAGGAGTAGCAACAGCTTTAATAGAGCTACCAAACAACGCTGGCCATATTGGTTTTTATAATACACATACTATTTCAGAGTATAATGAAAACAAGAAAGGGTTTGAGGTAAGATATACAGAAAACCGTATTCATCAGATGCATGAATTATCTGATATTATTATGTCATATGGAAATTCTATTCCTGCAATTTTAGTTGGAGATATTAACTGTAGACAAGATAGTGTAGAATATGGTATATTAATTAAGGAGGGTAATGTAACTAGACTAATGAATATTTATTCAAATGTAGACCATATATTTGGGGTTAAAAATCCTAACTATATTTTTACAGTTTCTGATACGAAAAATTTTTCATATGGTATATCAGAGACTGGTAAAGATATGAAGATAAGTGATCATGCATTGTGGATATCTACGATACATATAACACCGGCTGCACATAAAATAAGTTCTGCACGTGATTAAAGCTTATTTATTTACAAACCAGCAAAAACTAAAAATTTATAAATGCTTTTAATACATTTTATTTATGGAAGTTGCTATATTATATTCTGGTGGAAAAGATAGTACATATGCAATAGAGTATGCCATGTCAAGAGGATGGGATATTAAGTATTTATTATCTGTTAAGCCTACAAGAAAAGATTGTTATTTATTTCATTTTGCAACAGTTGAATTCACTAAAGAATTATCTAAGGTATTGGATATAAAACATATATATACAACATGTGATATTGAAAATCCAGAGAAAGAGGCTTTAATAGTAAAAGATATTGTAAGTAAAAATAAGGTAGATGCATTAATTCTTGGTGGGGTAGGGTTACAAGAAACACAGATAAGGTCTTTACAAAAGGCATTAGTGCCTTTAGGGATAGAAGTTTTTGCAGCCCATGCTGGAGACGATGAAGAAGCTGTACTAAAAGACATACTTAAGAAGGGATATAAAATATTAATAACACAAGTTGCTTCTGATGGATTAATTTCTTGGTTAGGTAGAGAAATAAATTTTGATTCATTTGAAGATTTAAAAAGAGATTCTATAAAATATGGATTTAATCTTCTTGGAGAGGGTGGCTATTATGATAGTCTTGTTTATGATGGACCTATATTCAAGAAGAGATTAGAGATTTTGCATTCAGAAAAGATTATAGAAGGAAAATATAATGGTTATTTAAAAATAAATAAATTTAGAATAGTTAACAAACCTTTTAAGATGATATCATTTTCTAACTAAGAATATTAGATTTTTATTAAACATGCCTTTTGATTTAATAATTTTAAAGTTTAGAGATTTTAATAATTTTTTAAATTCAAAATAATTAAATAAATAGTAATATCTTAAATGTTTACCCCACGAAACATATAATTCCTTTGGCTTAAATATAAATCTAAGTTGTAATCTATTCCATACTGTTATCAAAGCTAAGCCATTATCCTTCAATACTCTCTTAAGCTCTTGTAATGCTTTTTTCTTATTATTTACATGATGTAATACTGCTATAAATAAAATGTAATCAAAAAAATTATCTTTGAAAGGTAATCTTTCTGCATTTGCTACTTTTAAATTTACTTTTATATTATTTTTGTTACAAAATTCTTTAGCATACTTTATCATCTCTTTACTAAAGTCCACCCCATAACAATCAAATTTCTTTTTAGCAAACATTAATAAATTTCTACAATTACCACAACCTATATCTAATATT
This sequence comes from Candidatus Woesearchaeota archaeon, assembly GCA_964367265.1. Lineage (GTDB taxonomy): Archaea > Nanobdellota > Nanobdellia > SCGC-AAA011-G17 > JAFCDX01 > CAYIXF01. The sequence continues at coordinate 1,083 of CAYIXF010000042.1, read as the reverse complement.
TTACCGGATTTTTTATTAGAAAGATTTTGTAATTCTTTAGTTATTTGTTTAAATGGCTTACTTCTCTTAACAAACCAATCCTTTGCTATTTTATTCCAAACTTCTTTTTGATTTATTTTTTGCATATATAAACAAATGCTGGTGGCATATTTAATGGTATAAATTTTACTTTTAAATCTCTAAATTTCTTTTTTAATTTATAAAAACTTTTCAGGGTATTATGGGCATATTGATATTGTATATATTTCCCGTTTTCTTTTAAACTTTTATAAGCAATTTTTATTATCTTATATTCTAGATTTTTTGATGCTGCTAATGGCAAACTTGAAACTATATAATCGACCTTTCTTGAATTTATATATTTAAATAAATTTTCTGCTCTATCTTCAACTATTTTTAATCTTTTATCCCTTATCTTTCTTAATTCTTTTAGAAATTCCTTGTTTATTTCAAAAGATAAAACTTTGCAATTATTTTTTATTCTTTTTAGAATTTCTTTTGTAACACAACCATCGCCTGCACCGAATTCTATTATATATTGCGCTTTGTAAAAATCTATTGGATTAACTAACTCCTGGATAAGAAATTTAGAACTTTGAGTTATGCTACTTACTTCTTTTGGGTTTTTTATAAATTCGTATAAGAATTTAACACGGCCATTTAAAGTTTTCATTTTCTTTTTGGCTTTTCATAAAATTTTGTTGCCATTAGGAATCTTGGTAGTCTTAATATTGGTCTTAAAAATCTTGCAAATCTTTCTGTCCTGCTTATAAATTTAGTTTCTTCTGCAACCTTTACTAACTTACGTTCTCTTTCAATTTCAACACCAATATGAATGGCTTGTTGTGCTTCTTTTGTTCCTAGTATTCCAAACAATTCAAATATCCTTTCAAATAATCTAAAAACTAGGTAAAAAGGCAAGACTGCTATTATCTCTAACCAATATTTTTTTATAAAATTTTTAATGCTTTTAGCTCTTCTATATTTAAACGATAAATCTACTATAAAAATAAGTATTACTAATGCGTCTATAATTTCTATTGCTATGAAGTATTTTATTGCAAGTATTGGGAAAAATAATTC
>CAYIXF010000041.1:0-5376 GCA_964367265.1 Candidatus Woesearchaeota archaeon | reverse complement strand
TAAGAAATCTTTGTGGTGATTTAGGATTAGCTATACATGCTCATCGTGCAATGCACGGTTCATTTACACGAGTTCCAACACATGGATTTTCAATGTTAGCTTTAGGAGAAGTTGTTAGATTACTTGGGGTTGATCAATTGCATATAGGTACGGCAGGAATAGGAAAATTAGTTGGTGGAAAGAAAGAAGTAATTGAAATTGAAGAGCACATTGCAGAACCTCCACATATGATGAATGAATATAGAAATCATTTGAGATTCAACAAAGTAAAGGCAAACAAAGAATTACATACATTAGAAGAAGATTGGTTAGATACTAAACCAGTACTTCCAGTAACTTCTGGAGGAATTCATCCAGGAATAGTTCCAGCAATTTTAGATAGAATGGGCGTTGATATTGCTGTTCAAATTGGTGGAGGAATTCATGGTCATCCAAAAGGTAGTTATGCTGGAGCAAAAGCTATGAGGGATGCTATAGAAGCTTATATGGATGGAATGAGTTTAGAAGAAAAAGCAAAAAAATCTAAAGAATTAAAGCAAGCTCTTGATTTATGGGGTTACAGGCGTACAAGATAAAATTAAACTTTAATCCCGATAAGGTTCCTATCAGCGCTTATAATTTTAACGTCTAAAATTTGTCCAAATTCTAAATTATCTTTCAATATTATAGGCCTATAAGAAAAATTGCGTCCTATCCAACTTTGTTTTTCTTCGTTCCGTTCATCAATAAAAATACTGCCTTGCCAACCTAGCCATTTCTTATTTTGTTCAATAAAAATATCTTTACAAATAGAAGTCATTCTTCTACTTCTATCTTTAACTACTTCACTAGTTAAAGGTTTTAATTTTGCAGCCTTTGTTCCAGGTCTTGCTCCAAATCTTGAAATATTTACAAAATCAGGCTTTACTTCACTAATTAATTTCATTGAATCTTTAAAATCTTCTTCTGTTTCAGTTGGATAACCAACTATTATATCAGTCCAAATTTGAATTTCTGGATACCTTTTTCTAAACGCATTAACAATTTCTTTAAAATCTTTAGCAGTATGACCACGTCTCATATCATTTAAAACTTTATCCGATCCAGATTGTACAGGTAGATGTAAAAATTTAAAAATACGTTGATCAGAATATACTTCAATAAGCTCATTATAATATTTTTTCATATAAGCAGGATTTGCCATACCAACACGAAGTCTCCATTCTCCATTTACTTCTTCACATATACATTTTAGAAGTTTTGCAATATTACTTCCATTATCAAACCCCCATACTGCACAATCTTGCGAGGTTATCCAGAATTCTTTACAACCAGAAGCACGCTTCATATTTTGCATTTGTTTAATTATTGCATCGGCAGAATAACTATGTAAATTTCCTCTCGCAAGTTTAGTTCCACAAAATGAGCATGATGAAAGACAACCATCATTTATTTGTGTTATACTAATAACTGGATTTTGGGATATAATAGGCAATAAAATCTTATCTTTTTGTTGAGAAAGTTCTTTAACAACAAATCCAGAATTTGTACTTTCTATAACATTCACAACCTTTGATACAGATCTTGTTCCAAGTAAACTTGCATTAGGTACTATTTCATTTATTTTCTTTGGTTGCCCTTCTGCCATACACCCAGCAATTATTAATTTTTTATTAGGATAAGCTTTTTTAATTTCTTTTATTCTATAAATTTCTCTTTGCTCTGTTATAGACTTAACATTACATGTATTAATTATAATAGAATCTGCTTCTTTTACATCATTCACTATTTTGTAACCAGCTTCTTTTAAAAGCCCAGTCATAATTTCACTATCATTCTGATTAGTGCTGCATCCATAAGTTTCTATATAAACTAATTTATCAGCTTTCTTTAAACCACCCATATAATCAAGTAAAAGTAAATCCTTTTATATTTTACCATTATATAGGATAAAATATGGATAAAAGGCTTTATAACCCACTTTTATTAGTAGTTTTAATCCATAAACTTTATAAACTTAACATATGTTAATTCATACATGTCTAACATAAAACTGTTACATCCTCAAGAAATTGAAGCAATGTTTATTCTACCAACTATTAGAAAATATCTAGCTATAGAGATGAAAGAACTAGGATATTCTCAAAAAGAGATTGCATCTAAACTATTTATAACAGCATCAGCCATTAGCCAATATTTAAAGGAAAAAAGAGCCTCTAGATTTACATTACCTAACGAAGTTCAGAAAAAAATAAAAGAAGCAGCAAATAAAATAGAAAGTAAAGAAACTTTAATCTCAGAAGTTCAAAAAATAATGGTTTCTATGTTTGAAAATAGGTCAATTTGTAAAATTCATGAAGAAGTTGCAGATATTCCTACTAATTGTAATATATGCTTTAATGAGGTGAAATAAGATGGCAAATGGAAAAACAGTAAGTGTAAAACAAGAATTTGTAACAAGAGATATGAGAATAGGTGATATAGTCAACAAATATCCAGAAGCAATATCTACTTTAATGGAAAATGGAATTCATTGTGTTGGATGTGGAGCTTCAGGATTTGAAACGCTTGAACAAGGAGTTTTAGGTCATGGTTATTCTGAAAAGCAACTTAACAAGTTACTAAAAGATGTTAATATAGTTATTTCTAAAAATTTGAATAATAATAAAGAAGAAGTAATTGAAATCGAAGAAATAAAATTAACGAAAGAAGCAATTAATAAAATTCTTGAATTAATGAAGAAAGAAAATAAAGCCGGTTATGGTTTAAGATTCGGAATTGAAAAAGGTGGATGTGCTGGTGAAGAATACATAATGAATTTTGAAGAAAAATCAAATAGCAATGATATTGTAATAGAAAAATTAGGACTAAAAGTATTTGTAAATAAAGATCACTTTAAAAAATTAAAAGGTACAAAGATACATTATTTAGATAGTCTACAAGGTGGTGGATTTAAGATATCAAATCCAAATGCATCTGCAACATGCGGATGTGGGAGTTCTTTTAGTTAAAAATGGAAACACTTAATAGAGAAATATTTGATCATAAGAATAAAGAAAATTTGGTTTTAAAAACACTTCCAGGGCTATCGGATGACGTTATAAAGATAATCTCAGAAGATAAAAAAGAACCAGAATGGATGAAACAAAGAAGGTTAGAAGCATTAAAAATATTTAAGAAATTAAAGATGCCAGATTGGGGCCCAAGTTTAAAGAATCTAGATCTAAATAAGATAATATTCTATACAAAACCAAACTTAAAACAAAATGCAAAAAGCTGGGATGAAGTACCTGAAGATGTTAAAAAAACATTTGAAAGATTAGGTATACCCCAAGCTGAAAGAGAATATCTAGCAGGTGTTGGATCACAATATGATAGTATTAATGCATATCACAAATTAAAAGAGGAATGGGAAAAGAAAGGAGTAATATTTGAAGATTTTGATGAAGCAGTTAAGAAATACCCAGAATTAGTTCAAAAATACTATATGAATAAGTGCGTATCTCCAAATTTACATAAATTCGCTGCACTACATGCTGCCGTTACATCATCTGGAACATTTATTTATATTCCTAAGGGTGTTAAAGTTTCAACACCATTGCAAGCTTATTTTAGAATGAATGCTGAGAGAGGAGGCCAATTTGAACATACTTTAATTGTAGTTGATGATGGCGCAGAGGTTAGTTATATTGAAGGTTGTTCTTCCCCAAGTTACACATCAGAATCTCTACATGCAGGATGCGTAGAAATATTTGTTGGTAAAAATGCAAGAGCAAGATATATCAGTGTTGAAAACTGGAGCAAAAAAACATACAACCTTAATACAAAAAGAGCAATTGTTGATGAAAATGGAATTGTAGAATGGATTAATTGTAATACAGGATCATGTGTAACAATGTTATACCCTACTTCAGTTCTTATTGGTAAAAATGCTAAATCAGAGTATATTGGGATAGCATTTGCAGGAAAAGACCAACACCAAGACACAGGTCATAAATCATATTTGTTAGCTGAAGATACAAGTTCAAACGTAATATCAAAGAGTATAAGTAAGGATGGAGGAATTACTGCCTACCGTGGTTTAATAAAAATTGGTAAAAATGCAAAGAATGCAAAATCTAGTGTACAATGTGATGCATTATTAGCAGATGAAATTTCTAAATCAGATACTATTCCTTACATGAATGTTCAAGGAGAAAATGCCGATACATCACATGAAGCAACAGTTGGGAAGATAAGCAAAGAAAAAATATTCTACTTAATGAGCAAAGGTCTTTCAAAAGAGGAAGCAAGTAAGATGATTGTCTCAGGATTTATTGAGCCAGTCACAAAAGTATTACCAATAGAATACGCAGTTGAGTTTAACAAACTCATAGAAATGGAAATGGAGGGCGCAGTAGGATGAAAAATGGAGATTACATACAACCTTTTGAAAGAAGATCCTTATATTACTAAATCTAGGGAAGATTCTTTAAAATTATTTAATAAAACAGAATTTAATAAAATTCATGGTTTAGGTATTTCTATAACCAAAGAATTTAATTTTCCAAAAATAAAAACTAATTCTAAAATAGAAGTAAGTGGCAATGGTTTTGAAGTAATTGAACCAAATATAGAAATAATTAAATCTTTTTATGACGAGAAAGATAAACTAGATTTATTCCACAAAGCTAATTGGAATGGAATTGCTTTAATTAAATTAAAGAATAATTCAAATGTGTTAATTAAACCAAGTGAAATAAATTATATCTCAATTGATGCAGAAGGCAAATCAAACATAATATTTTATTCAGATAAGCAATCAGAATATAAAAGTTATATAATTAAGTTAAATATAAGTAATAATTCTGAAGTAAATTTTGCATATTTAAATAAAAACTCAAATAATTCGTACACTAGGATATATTCAGATGTAAAAGGAAAATTAAATTTATTCTTTTCAGATTTAGATAATGGATTATCTATAAGTAAAATTAATTCTAAATTACTTGATGATGGTGCAGAATTAAAACAAATTAATATCTTATATGGTGATAAAGATAACCAAATATATAACAATTCAATAGTATTACATGAAAATAAAAATACAAGATCTAATTTAATTGTTAGGGGTGTTATAACAGACGAATCTAAGGCAATTATTAAGGGTTTAGTACATATAAAGAAGAACGCAATAAAATCAAAAGGATTTCAAAAGGAAGATATAATTTTACTTGGTGATAAAGCAGAAGCAGATCCCATACCGGAATTACATATAGATACAAATGATGTGGAATGTAAACATGGTGCAACAGTTGGAAGAATAGACAAGAAAAAATTGTTTTATTTAACAAGTCGTGGTATTTCTGAAAAAGATGCTAAGAAATTGATAGTAAGCGGGTTTTTTGATAGCTTACT
>CAYIXF010000040.1:0-5456 GCA_964367265.1 Candidatus Woesearchaeota archaeon | reverse complement strand
GTTGTATATGTAGAAGGTGTTTTATCAACCATAACATAAATGATTAACTCATTTTTATCTACTAACATATTTCTTGTAATATCAAAGTCAAATACGACTCCTCCTTTAATAACTTGGTCAAGAGTAATTTCTGGTATTGAAGTATCAAAACATCTTTCATTTTTTATAAATATGCCTAATATATTTGGTGCTGGAACAGATACACATTTTTTAATACTTTCTCCTTGTATTTTTATTGGGAATGAACTGTTTTCAATTACATATGCTTTGGCATTGTAGTTTCCTGCTATTAATTTAATTTCTTGTTCTTCAGATGGATGTGCATATGAAACATAGTAATCATTGTCTTTGTTTTTTAATTCTAATACAACTTGTTCTGTATCATAAAGGTCCCTTATAATTCCTGTATCTTTTTCTATTGCTTTTACTTTAATTTTCTTTGTATAATATGGTTCAAGTATTAATGAAATTACTGATGGATAATTTGTTGATATCGTAGTTGTAGCTTTATAATAGCCATCTTTTTCTGCTATAATTTGGCCATTTAAGCAAGCTGGGAATTTTTTTGTTAAAGACGATTCACCACTTTCGTCTAAATCTGCTTTTCCTATTGGACAATTTACATTAAAGCATTTAAATGATACGCTTGCATCGTATAAAGGTTTTAATACACCACTTTCATCTGGGTTTAGTGCATACACTGTTGTTTCTGTTACTGGATTTTCACATAAAATTGGTTGAGTTTCATATACTTCTGGTTGAATAACAGCTTCTTTAGGTTGATTGTTTTTTATTATAGCTTGTGTAGAAAATTGGAATACATAACCATTGTCATCTCTTAATGTTACTAAGATGGGATATTTTATGCTGTATATAAAGTGATAAGTATTTAAACAAAATATAGACGCTGTTAATGTAGATAACTCCCCTATTTTTCTTGTTATAAAATCTCCCATCAATAAGTCGCCATCCGATGGACTAATCTCTACACTAATTGGCCATGATTGCGAGTACATAAAATTTGCATTTAGATTTCTTGTATTACCTGCATCTAAAATAAAATATTTATGTGTTGGATCTAAAAGTGTATATGGTGTTCCTTTTAATACAGTAGCGCCTATATTAGAAGATATTATATTTTTAAGTTTTTCAATAGTTTCTTTTTTTGACCATATCTTTTCTTTACAATCAAAGCTTGTTCCAGAAAAAGGAATTTCTTCATATGCTGTTAATATATCTAATGTTTTTTCCTCAAAAAAGTTATTTTCATTTACTTTTTTAAATATGTTATTAGCTACTTTATATAAATTTCCTAAAGGTACATCAATAATGGCTACATGCTTTTTTAATATAAAATTAAAATCTTTTAGATTAATTGTAAGTGGGTAATCTACTTCTACTAATACAGATTTATCTTTAATAATTACTGTTGTATTTGGGGAATATAAAGCTGTAAAATTATAACCATCTTGTGTAAATGCTGTTAAATTTGTTAAGCAACCATTAAAATTGTTATTTATGTAAGTAGATAATTGAGCTTCAATTTCTTTTATAGATGGTTGTTGTATCTTTTGAATTCCATTGGATGTTTCATAAAACCAATACGGAACAGATAACCCATCAACTATATCTAATTTATTAGAAAATGGATTTAAGGGTGTAGTTGGAAGTCTGTATTCCGGTATTGTTATAAACCCACCTTGTATACCTACTATTGCTGCTGCATCTGAAGATAGCTGTGTTAAACAAGAACTAAGGTATGATTGGACTGGTTTGACTTGCTGAGGTAATAATGCTGCCTTTTCAAATTCCCTTTCTATGGCTGTTTTAAGTACGTAATTTCTTATTAAAAATACACTCAAAACAGAAGTAATGATTATTATGGCTAAGATTATAAAGCCCGTTATTTGGCCTCTTTTTTTCATATTATTATAGTTTAGAGATTATAATAATATAAATGTTATGGTTGAAACTTTAAGTAAGGATTTTATGGGAAATAGGTTATATTTAATTACTTATCAGTAGTTAAAATAGAAAGGTTTATATAGGGGTTATGTATGGTTAAAATTATGGGTAATGATAAAACAATAGTTAATCATGTAGCTAAAGAATCTGGTGAAAAAAGGCTTTCTGATATAGCTAGAGATATGGCTAATTGGTTAAGGAATAAGACTGGTTTAAGTAAAAAAGTAAGAAAAAAAGATAGTGGTGCAAAAGAATTATCTGATTTAGTTGCTTCTATACAAAAATGTACACATGATAATGAATTTAGAAAAGAGTTAGAAGATGGCATTAATCTTTATGCTACAGGAAAAGAACCTGGGCTATATAGCAAAGAAGATTTAGCTATTAGAGAATTAAATAGCTTAGCTAACCAATATTTTACATTAGATAGGAGCAAAGATGCTTTTAATAACTTATTTTACAAAGTTATTAGCCCCATGTGTATGAAAAAGGGGCCTGTTACAGATGAATTTTATCCTAGTGGAGAACCTTATGCTATTTCTGCTGTAAGATATCGTAAAGGAGATAGACATAATGGTTTAAATGATATTTCTTTTATAAATTTTGTTTGTAATGAAGAGTATCAAAAAGAAAAAGGAATATGTTTAAAAAATAGTCTTTTATATAGCGTACTTGGTACTGCACTTTTAACTACCGGAGTAGCTTTAGGTCTAGAATATCCTGCCCATATTAAAAATTTTTATGAACATATGTTATTTGGGTATAAACAAATGAAAAGTCTTAATCATACAATCCCACCTTTAGTTACACTATTAAGTGTGGGTGGACTTGGTCTTGGTTTGAAGGGCTATGTTAATTATTTAAGACATAAGAGATATGATAGTAGGGTACCGACATTAGCATTAGAAAACTTAAGAAAGGAATTAAAAAATGGTAAGCGAAGCTAAATTATCAAAAGTACTTGAAGAGCAAGGATATAGGTATCATGATTTTTTAGGAAAGGGTGGTTTTGGTACTGTTGTAAGTGCTTGGCAAACTGTAAAAGTAGATAAGCATACGATAGAGAGATTAGTTGCTATAAAAACACTTAACCCAAATGCGCCTAAAGAAGCTAAGGATGGATTTTTTAGAGAAGCTGAAATTTCACTAGAAGAAAAATATAGACATGATGGGATAGTTGAAGGATTAGATATGTTTAAGGAGGGAAATTTATATAATTTAGTAACAAAATATGTTGTTGGACCTAATCTTAAAGAGATTATAAAGAGAGATAAAGTATTACCAATAGAATTTTCATCTGCTGTTATCTACAAAATAGGAAAAGTTCTTGAATTTTTACATGATCCAAAAAGAAGCGTTACTCATAGAGATATTAAACCAGCTAACATAATTATAACAAATGATGGGAGGGTTTATTTACTTGATTTTGGTAGTGCTAAAATTGGTTCTATGTCAGATGATGTTTTTGTTGGAACACCACCTTATATGTCTCCTGAACAAATAAAAGGAAATGCTAATCCTCAATCAGATATGTGGTCATTAGGGGTAACTTATTATGAAGCTTTAACTAGTGAAAAACCTTTTAGATCTGGTAAAGATGATGAGCAAGAATATATGCAAGATATATTTGCTAAGGTATTAGAAAGAAAGTTTGATTCTCCTAGAAAACTTGATAGAGAAATACCTAAAAAAGTTTCAAATATAGTAAAAAAATCATTAGGTGGTGTAAAGTTTTTAGGAATACCTATTTTAAGACGTTATCAAAGTGCTAATGAACTTACCCATGATTTAGAAAATTGTTTTGGTTTTAATAATGGAAATGTTGATGATACAATAAAAGATTACATTAGTACTAGGAATATTTTTGGAAATCTTGGTCATAATCCTGAAATTGATTATTTTGAATATCCAAATTATAGGCACCCAGAAAATCTTGAACATATAGTTGCTTAATTTGTAATTCTTAAAATAGTGGGCCCAGGGAGATTCGAACTCCCGACCTTCACGACGTCAACGTGATGTTTGTTAGATTTAATTCTCATAACCACTAGACTATGGGCCCTTATAAAATAAGCCTCCGACGAGATTTGAACTCGCGGCCTGCTGATCTCTTTACTTCATCTTTATTCAGTAGATCAGCATACAAGTCAGCTGCTCTACCACTGAGCTACGGAGGCTTAGGATAAGTTTATAGAAAATTCTTTATATAGTTTTCTCTTGTAATGTATGCTTTATTTCTTCTGGTTTCTCTGACATTCCTTTTATTTCTTCTTTTGCTAATGATTTAATGGTTATATTTGATACAGGGTATACCTTTTTTAATTCGTTTTGCAAATCTTTTAGCATTTGGAAGTTTATTATAGAATTTATTATATCTATATAATTTTGTTTTTCTATTGCATTTGTTAAATAATTTTTGAGTTTTTTTCTTAGTGCTGTAAGCACTGATTTTTTGGGTTTATATTTAATTGGAACTAAAGGTTTAATTCTTACAATTATATTGTCTTTTGTTTTACATAAAAATGATTCTTCTATCCTACTTTTTGATGCTCTTATCTGTCTTTTAACATAAGATGATAATGTAGTATAACCTATAATTTCTGTATTAATTTTATTATCTTTAGTAGAAATTGTTTTAAATAAAATTAAATTATTTTGTCTTTTTATATCATTAGTTAGTGTATATAAACTAACTACTATTATTTTATTTAATCCTTGTTCTGGCTCCGATAATAATGTTTCGCCTATTTCAATATTATTAAATTCATTTGCGGCTATAATGAGATACCATTTCTTTTTCTTTTTTTTAAGTAATTGTTGGGTCATTTTAACCTGTGATTAATTTTATTTTTTCTCTATCGTATTTCCAATCTGCTGGAAGCTTTCCTATTTCCTTATAATATTTAGTTAGTCTCTTTATTTTAGATTCTGTTAATTGTAACCCTCTTTTTGATGGCATATCTTTTTTATGTGTTGCAAGGTGTTTAATCAGTTTAATCTGCTTTTTCATTAAAGCTATAAAATCTTCTGGAAATTCTTGTAATAATTTATTTTCTTTAAGAATTTGTGTTATTTTCTTTGTTGTTATCTTTTGTACATCTGGAATACCGTAGCTATCTCTTAAGATTAAACCTATTTGTGATGGGGTTTTTTCTGTTTTTGCTAGTTTTAATATTAGTTGTTCTATCTCCTTAGCATCGTATCTTACCCAAGATGGTTTTGTCTTTCTAAATGGTTTTTTACTTCCATGCTTTCCATGTTTACCTGAATATCTTCTTGCCATTTTTACATATAATTGGAAACCTAGAATTAGCTAAGTTCCAGTATAGCCAAGTCGAAACTGAGCTATCTATCGATTTGATTTTTGATTTATTTCTTGTTTATAAATGTTTGGATAGCCCCAGGAGGATTCGAACCTCCGTCTCAAGGTAACTTCCTGTTTAGCCCAAAGCCTTGAATGCTTGCCGCTACACCATGGGGCTGTAAAATTA
>CAYIXF010000039.1:0-5479 GCA_964367265.1 Candidatus Woesearchaeota archaeon | reverse complement strand
AGTACTTGTGCAGGTCCTCTATGAATAGTATCTTCATGAAGCTTGCAATCTGTTATATCTACTCTCATTTTCATTCCTGGCTCTTTGGCCAATGGACCTTCTTTCATAACTTGTTCAAATGCATCAATAATCATTTCTATAACTTCTCCAATGTGTACTATTCCTCTTGTACTATCAACCAACATATTTCCTTTAAATATATCCCTTATATTTCTTGCTTCTTTAGTTTCCATACCTAGGCTAACAAGTTTATTGACTAGAACATCATCTTTTTTCTTTATTCTCATTTCAGGTATTTCACCAGCTTTAATAGCTTCGTATATTTTATTATCTAATGGACTAACTATAAAGTAAAATTTATTATGCTTATTAGGGCTTTTTCCTTCAACTTCTGGACTTGTTTTTAATATAGCTTCTCTGTAAACTACTATTGGAGAACCTGTAGTAACATCTACACCCTTTTCTGTTCTTATTCTATTTTCAATTACTTCTAAATGAAGTTCGCCCATTCCAGAAATTAAATTTTCCCCTGTTTCTTCATCAATCTCAACAACAATAGTTGGATCTTCTTTGCTGACCTTTCTTAGAACCTCTACTAGTTTTGGTAAATCACTAGATTTTTTTGCTTCTATACTTTTTGTAACTACCGGCTCAAATATATGTTTAATAGCTTCGAATGGTTCAATAGGCTTACTGCTGACAGTTTCTCCAGAGAATGTATCTTTTAACCCTACTAATCCTATAATATTTCCTGCTAATGCTTTATCTATTTGGGTTCTTTGTGCTCCCCTGTAGATACTTACTTGCTGTAATCTTACCCATTTTTTAGCCATATTCAAATAAACTTCTTGGCCTTGCCGTAATGTTCCAGAAAATAATCTTCCAGCTGCTACTTCACCAGCATGCTTATCTATTACAATCTTTGTTACAACAAAGGCAGCAGGTCCATTTTTATCACAATTTAATAAAGCCTTTCCTTCTTCACTTTCTAATTCACCATGCCATATTTTTGGTATTCTATATTTTTGTGCTTCTAGCGGATTTGGATGGTGGTGTATAGATGCATCAAGAACAACACTATGCAAAGGAGCTTTTTTTGCTAATTCATTGTATTTATCTGTTTCATAAGCTTGTATAACATCTTTAAAGCTTAAATTATGTTTTTTCATGTAAGGAAGAGTTAATGCCCATTTATGGAAAGCAGAGCCAAAAGCAACACTTCCTTTTTGTACATCAACTTGCCATTTTTCTTTATATTCTTCTGGAGCAATTTGTTTTATTAATTTGTTAACATGATTTATAATTCCAAAAAATCTATCCTGCATCTTTTCAGGGGTTAACTTAACTTCTCTAATAAGTCTGTCTACCTTGTTGATAAATAATATTGGCTTAACACGTTCTTTTAATGCTTGTCTTAATACTGTTTCTGTTTGTGGCATAACGCCTTCAACAGCATCAACCAAAACTATAGCTCCATCTATTGCCCTCATAGCTCTAGTAACATCACCACCAAAATCAACATGACCTGGTGTATCTATAAGATTTATGAGATAATCTTCTCCTTCTATACTGTGTACCATAGAAACATTAGCAGCATCAATAGTAATTCCTCTTTCTTTTTCATCTTCATGAAAGTCAAGAGCTAATTGCTTACCTGCTAACTCTTCAGAAATCATTCCCGCTCCTGCTAGTAAATTATCAGAAAATGTTGTTTTCCCATGGTCAATATGAGCGCAAGTACAAATATTTCTAATCTTTTCAGGATTGTTCATCAATTTGGTTACTTGCTCTGTTATTTTATCTACCATCTTAAATAAAACTTCAATTTTATATTTATAAAGCTTACTACATAAATATTTATAAACATACAAAGTATGATTACTGTATGGATGTTAAAAAATTAGTAAATAAATTAATAAAAACCTTCCCAAAAATTCAAGAAGTAAAATCATTAGTTTCTTATATTCTACAAAGACAAGACTTTAAAAAAGAAGAACTTATTACATATTGGTTAAAGATAGATAAAGGTTTGGATAGGGCAATAATAAATAAAGTTATTGATATCATAAATTTATTTTATCTTGAAGGCGTAATGCCTAAAGATGTACTTACAGAAGATTTATTGAAATATGCCAAAAAACTTGGAAATCAGTATTTTCTTAGATTTTTAGTAGATGTTAGAAACAGTAAGGTATATATTTTACCTCCAAAAATGAAAGGAAGCAAAGAACATGTTGATGCAGCAGTTTCTATATTGGGCTTAAAAAATAGAGAAGATATAAAAAGGAATCCAGAAATAGCAAAACATTTGGTAGATTGTTATATATCTATAGAAGAAGGAAAGGTAAAAGAAATATTAGTACACTATTCACTTTGTAGTTTAGTAACATGGGGTAATGTTAAATACGAACCAGAAGACATAGACAAAGCTTATGGTATTATATGGAAATTTGTGCATGAAGGCAAAATTCCTTATGAAATAAAAAGATTTACAAAAAATGTTGCATAAAATGTTATAGACATTTAATTTCAAATGTTTTATTTCTACCACCAATATCAAGTACACCAAAAGAAGGCCTTACACTATTGGGTATACCTATACTGCCGGGGTTAAATAAATATACCCATCCATCTTCTAATATAACATCACTCCCCACCATAAAATCATTTTCTTTTAAATTAATTTCAGAGATATTATTTTCCTTCTTTTTAAATCCTTTTATATCATGAGTATGCCCATAAAATGTAAATTTTACTCCCCTATATCTTTCTTCAGATTCTATTTTTTCAAATTCTTTTTTTGCATCTTCTATGGTATACATTTTTGAACCTGTTAATGGTTTATGATAGAATAATATACCTCCTAACGTGACTAATTCTGGTAAGCTTTCTAAAAATTCTAAGTTATCACCATGTATTTTACCAGAATCTATAATGGTTTCAGAAAGTTCGTCATGGTTACCCCTGACACATTTACAATTATTTTTTCTTATAGTCTCTATACACCTATTTTCCATAAATGTATTTCCTTTGTGTACTATATCACCAAGGCATATAAATGAACTTATGTCAAATTCTTTACAAGTCTTAAACATCTTTTCAAGGTTATTATAGTTTCCTTGTACATCACCAAAAATACCATATTTCATACTTTTTTGTAATATCTCAAAGTTTATAAACTTTATTACTTTAAAGTAATTAAATAAGCCCCCTTTTAAAAGCCCTTTTACTTACTTCTCTTATTTTATGATGCGCAATTTTACTATACTCTCCAGAAAATGTTTTGGGTATATGTAATAATTCATGCAATATTGTAGTATCTTGCTCTTCTTTATTCTGCTTTAAAAAATTATCATCATTAAATACAATTACATAGTAAGGCTTTATATCTGGATAAACTAGTTGCAATGTCTTAAAAAATCCAATTATTTTTGCAATGGTTCTTGTATTACTACTATACCTATAACAATGTACCCTATCAAAATCTATATGATTGAGCATAAATCTGTCTGCAATTAATTTTGCTCTTTTCTTTAATTCAGTATCTTCTATGTACTTTACCATTTATCTTATCCTTTAATCCTATAAGATAATAATTTATTAGGGTTGCTGTAGGATACAATTTTCCCAAATGTTTAATCAATTTATTTGCTTTTTTAAGGTTCTTTTCTGTTTGTAAATCAAAATTATAAGCCATAATAGAACAGAATAAAACATTAAAATCATTTGGATAATTCTTTACAGCAGTATCTATCGTAGCTTCTAATTCTTCTAGTTCTATTTTTCCAGCATTAGAAAGTATTGTTCCCACATTTATTTTTAGCAATAATCCATGCTTGTTCCTATTATCTATGCTAAGTGCTTTATTAACTGTGTTTAAGCTAGATTCAAAATTTTTACATTCGTATAACCAATAAGCACTTCCCAATATAGCATATATATTATTTTTATTTGCACTAGCCAAATCTTTTATAACTTTCTCATTAAATTTTTGTTTTTCATATAAGCCTTGCATTATTAAAGTAGTTTTTGTTCTTTCATCATGAATAAAATCAAATAAGAACGTTGGTGAATACCCCTCTAATACTTTAACTACTTTTTTCTCAAGTATGCTTTCCTTTGCCTTATTTATATCTATTACATTCATTCCGAAATATTTATAAGATAACATTAATTAATAAATTTATGGGTTTTTTAAAATCTGATTTTGTTAAGATACTTGTATTTGCGCTTGTATTAATACCAACACTTACTTTATTTGCTCCCATTATTTTGTTTGTACAAAGCATTGTTCCTTGCAATATTGCATTAAATAATGTATGTGGCTTGTTTTTAATAATAACAGCTGGATTATTCTTGTTTGTAATTTATATTATCTCAAGTATTCTAGTTTTTGTATTCAGGAATGTTATAAAGAAGAATATTTAGATTATTTTTTATTAATAGTTATACCAACTACTTTTTTCTCCAATGCATTTAACTTATTACTATATTCTACTTCCAACTCTTTTTCTGAAGATTTTAAAAATTTTAGATAATTGCTAAGACCTCCCAAAGAATCAAAAGAATAATCCTTGTCCTTAAACTTTAATATGTAAGTTGGAATATCGCCATGCCTAAAAGATTTATCAATTATTGCTTTACTCATTTTTTCTTTAAATATAAATACAATGTAGTTGAGAATAATATAATTATTATAACTACTAATATTGCTGTTAGTGCGTTACTTTTTAGGAAATCTATTATAGAAAATCCTGTAATTGGTGGAGCTTCTTTTGGTATATTTACGGTTGGTGTTATAGGCAATGGTTGAGATTTTGATTCAGGAGATGTATAAATACAACTTTGTGTTTCATTTGGTTTATTATCTGGAATTAAACATGAATTTATATCATTACATTTTCTAGTTTGTACGCCATTTATATTACATATGCTCCATTCTGTACAATTCCATTTAGAAGTACAACTACTACCTCCCCCACCTCCTGGCCCACTGCCGTCAGAGCTTGGAGGACTACCAGTTGTTATAAAATAATCAAAATTAATTTGAGTTTGACTACCAGCAATAATATTTAGTGGTAGTGTAGTTGCGTTGTACACAAGTGGAGAAGCTGTTATTGTATAACTGCCTTGCGGAATATTTAGGATAGTATAATAACCATTTATATCTGTTAAAGCTGAATAAGCAGTATTATCTACTTGTATGTTTACATTGCTTAATGCATTTGTTGAGTTTCTTACATATCCAAAAACACTTCCGGGAGATAATGGAAGGTTAATGTTAACATTTGTTGTTTGGCCTGGAGCAATTGTAATAGTTCTATTATCTTTATTATAAGTTATACCAGCATTAGTCTCTAATAGATAACTTCCATCTACCAAATTATTAATTACAAAGTCTCCTATTGAATTTGTTGAAGTTGACGCAACTATGTTATTATTTTGCCATAATCTAATGTTAACATTACCTAATTGTGTT
>CAYIXF010000038.1:0-5708 GCA_964367265.1 Candidatus Woesearchaeota archaeon | reverse complement strand
CAATCCCTACACTTCCACTATTAACTGCAAAGAAAGCAGAACTTGTTGTATTAACCAGTAATCCGTTCCTATACAATCTAATCGTTCCGCCACTATCAATAGTTACGGCTAAATGAATAAATTGAACCGATGTAAAGAAATCTCTGTGTACCATTATTGGAGTTGAGCTATCTGCAAAAATCTCGACCCCAAGTGTAGCACCAAATTTATTTTTTCTAATTTCGAAACCAGTAGCACCTGTTATTTTACCTAATATGGTCCCTTGCGAAGCTACAGCAGTAGCATTTATCCATGCTACATAAGTCATATCATTGCCTATTAATTCATCTTGATCACCAAAACTAATATTCGTACCACTTGTACCAATAAAATCAAATGTACCGCCAAGTTTACCAATAGAATGATTAAAGTATAAACCATAGACTGTACCATTGTTTCCTTGTGATGAGAAATCTCTAACAAAAGAATCATTAAATTCTCCAAACTCAGACTGGTTATTAAAATGCAATATTAAAACAGCATTTCCATCATTTACGAGTACAGGTGCCGTCCAATTGTACTGTGTACTTGTTCCATTTTCATGGTTTCTAAGCTCGTACAATAAAAACTCGCCAGTTGGTGTTGTTTCATTGCTTCCATAATATTTAATCAACCTTGTTCGATTTTCATTATCTGTAACTGTGGAATTTAATGTAATATTCCCTACACCAGTAAAATTAGTATTATTAAAAGGTAAATTTAATGTAACCGTAGGTGCAACGAAATCATAAAGTACTGTTAAGATTGGTCTATTTGCTACAGCAGCTTCACTAGTCGATAATTGAGTAATCTGTCCGCCAGCTGTTTCTGGCGTATGAATGCCTATACCCCACCAGTTTTTTCCAGCATCTAAGCTAAGCTCCATATCTTTACTGCCACTTTCATTTTTACTCAGATTTATGCTTAAAAAACCTGTACTTGCAAGGTTAAAGCTGGTAAAATTAGTTCCGTTACCCATATCATTAAAAAAAAGTCCATTTCCCTTATTGTCATTTGAATATGTACTAGAATTATCAGCCATCGATCTAAAAGTCAGCCTATTATTTGGCTCAAGACCAACTTGCACTACATTAAATGTAAAATTTATATCGATGACATCTGCCCCATCAGGTATTAAACTTATATTCCACTCATAATCAGACCTTGATGTGGTTGCTGGGTCTAGTTCAGTTATACCAACATCCGTTGTAGTCGATGTGCCATCCCTGGTATACGTAGTCCCATCAAAGTCAGCTTTACCATCAAATGTAATATTTGCTCCAGCGCCTATTAGTTTTATTGTGGGATCAATATAAATCGGATAACTGGCATTTCTTAAATCATTAGCATTAATTCTTATTCCTAAATATAGATTATCTGTATTCTTAATAACAAAATCAGCAATATAATTTTTATTTTTATTATCTACTATAAATGGCCTTGTAAAAACAAAGGAGGCGTCATTGCTGCTGACTATTAAATCGTCTAAGACGTGGAGTTCACTTATATTAAGTAAAGAAATCTCACCTTCGCTATTAAAAAGCTTTGAATTTTGGGGTAATTTTATTTTATAATTGATATCTATAAACTCTGCATTTGTTCCGTTAAAATTAGTAAATAATAACTTATCATCAAAGAATAATTTTTCTTTAAATTCAGATGGTGTATAGGTAAATTCTATCTTACTTCCTGCACCAAAAATATCTCTAAATTCATATATATTTTCTTTACCCTTGCTATCTACATTTTGCACACTTCTTAACACAAAATCCTGACCATTACTTTGATAGCTTATGCTGTCTAATTTAAAGCTTATTTCTGAATTACCTTTAATAATTTTAATAGTATCTTCGTCTATTGATTTTTTCTTCAGCTTTATATCATAATCATCGCTGTCAACGCATAACTCAAAACTAGTATCGCTGCATCTTTTCAAAGCATTTCTTATATCATCCATCTTTCCATTAACAGAATAAAAGCTATCATCTTGATACAAACGTAAGGCGCATCTTTTGCCTTCGCATCTTATCTCGTGTCTTTTCCCTCGATCCCAAGACTCGTCTAATTTATAATTTCCAAGTTCATGTTCTCCGACAGCAGCAGTAATATTCTCGCCATAAATTATAGGTTGAATTGATGGAAGATTCAAATCAGTAAAATCTTCGCAATTTACTAATTTTATATCATCTACCACATCAGGACTTCCACCCACACAAACTTCTCTGCTATCAAGACTGTAAGCACCACTATCAGCTAAAACTAACGCTGCCTTACGAATATAAAAATTACTGTCCCCAGTAATTACCATAATATATCGTTTCTTTTCTTTTAATAACATTATTTTTGCAACATCATCTGGTAGATCCTCATAAGGAGTATACTGCCTAATAAAAATGTTATCTGAATATTTTCCGATCAAAATAAAATTCTGATCAAAATCTTTTATATTTATATCAAGGTCAACATTTAATCTTCTATACGCTTTCTTGACTAGTGCGTTGTATATTTCAATAGCAGAAACCACATCCTCTGATGGTGCTCTCTCGCCAGTCACAATTGTTGTATTAATCTCTCTTACTTCACCTTGTTCTTTTATAACACCCCTAAAAAGACTCTCATAATTTTGAATAACCTCGAATTTTGTATACTGGCTTTTATTTTCAAAAACAAAATATCCGGTTAATTCGCTCCTCGGAAGATTTAATAGGCTTAACAAGAATATAAGAAAAATTGTTATAGTAACAGCAAATACCAGTTCAATCTTCCTCATCCGATCTTCTCTCTTCGCATCTCTCCTAGAAATCCTTTTCTTACCGTATTTCTTTTTAATAACCCTTTTTTTATTGCTTCTCTTTTTTCTCTTAGGCATTCTTTTTCCCCATTATGATAAAATTAGCTGATATTACCTACTATCTCAGCATATTTAAAATTAATTATTCTAGAAATAAGCTAAAAACCTACTCTATTGTTTTAAAACTACTGTATCGTAAAACTATAAGATGGTGAAACTGCCATTATATTTCCACTATTATCTGCAGTTACAAATGCATAATATAACATAAGACCCTGAAGACCTGGTATTGGAACACTAAACTGGGCAGTAGCTCTTCCATTGCTGTCAAGCATTCCAACGTTACCCGTTAATCCAACAGCTGGTCCATAGAATATTGTTGTTATTAGTATGGGCCCTCCAGCTAAAGGTACTACCAAACCATTAGGAAGTATTATTGGTGGGTTATTAGAATCTGAAAAAGCCATTATATATGGCTGATTAGGATGATTAATATCTTGTATAGTAAAGCTCATCGTGCTTCCATAACTAGCATTTCCCTGTGGCACTATTATTGGATTCCATCCGTTCTGATAAGTGAACGGAAAAGGATCATTGGTAACAGGAAACATAAAAGGATTATCGCAAATTCCATTATTATTAATATCATAACACCCTTCAGATGGCTCATCAAAATTGTTATAATAATTGCCTTGGCTATTAAAAGAAAATTGATTCATGCTAGTGCCTTGCATTTGTGCAGAACCAAACACTAGCCCATTACTAATCATATTATTTCTATAAGCTGCATTATTGCTTGTACCTAATAAAAATCTTACACCGTGCCCATAGCTGTTCAGTATATTATTTTCAGTTACAATATTATTTGCGCTTTGCTCAGCTAAAACACCATTTAAATTTGTATCGAAAATATTTTGTTTGATTAAGTTGTTATTTGAACTTGATTTTAAATAAAGTCCACCAAATGCATTTGTATTATCTTCAATATTATTATTAATAAACTGATTGTTACTCGAACCTTGTAAATACACACCAGCACCATTAACATTACCAATACCATTAGCTTCAATAGTATTTAATTTAAATTGATTAAAATTACTGTTCAATAATTTTAGTCCATTTATCTTCGCAATCTTCATAACACTGTTATCAAAAGTATTATTATTAGAGTTCAAAATATACATATTATGATTATAATTCTCAACATTGCAATTCTTTATAACATTGTTATTTACCCCCTGCATTTTTATTCCATCATTAATAGGGTTCTGGTAAAATAATGCATTCAATGTTACATTATTACAATCTAAGGTTATTCCAGAAGCAGCTATTGTAATTCCATCTTTCAGTACATAACTAACACTTCCACTTGGATTATCAAACACAGTATTTTGTGTTACATTGCACCCATTTTTCGGAATACTTCCGCATTCTGGATTGGCATTGTTAATTGTTAGATTTACGTATATGAAATTATGCAGGTTAGTAACACCATCCGTAACATCAACGAATATATTGTAATCCCCAGCATTATTAAAATTAGTCTGCCAACTGAATATACTGTTATTTTGTATGAAGCTGGTATGATTAACCGAGTAAATAAGATTCTCAGGCACACCAAACGAATTATTTGCATTAACAGTAAATGTAGCTGTATCCCCTTCATTAATTACTATATCCGGAATTAGCGCGATAGTCGGTGATGGTAGCCCTGCAAATAAAAACATTGATTTTACTGGAAAGAAATCTTTGGCTATGGCAATTAAACTAAAATTGAGAGACCCGTCACTTATATTCTTAGGAAAATCACATACATTTAGAGGAAATTGAAGATCAATACAGCCTTCTGTAGCATTATCAAAGTTACTCCAATGGTTTCCTAAACTTAAAAAGGTTGACCAAGTTCCATTTATTGTGGTAAATACCTGATCAAGGGAATTTAAATTATCTGAAAAATCATTATTTAATATTGCGTTATAGTCTAAAAAACTAGGACTCCCATCTAAAGGAGTATTAATTCCCATTCCCAATCCATTAAATTTAATAGTATTACTTAAAATAATATTCGAAGGACTATTAACTAAATGAATTCCTTTATTCCCGTTATAGTTTATAGTATTATTTGCAATTACACTTGACCTAGCCCCGCCTTCCTGTCTTATTCCATAATCATTATTAATTATAGTATTTTCTAATATTCTATTGCTATGGGAATCCTGTTGTAAATTAACTCCACCAGAATATCCATGAAGATTTTTAAGTAAGTTATTCTGGATTAAATTATTTCTAGAATTCACAAATATTATACCACCAGCACTAGCACTTCCATATAAATTTTCAATTGTGTTATCGGTAAAAGTTAAATTTTCGAAATTCCTAAATATAGAGCTACCAGCGATATTTCTGATTAAATTATTCCTTATCATATTTCGATAAGATGTTTTATTTCCCACAGTTGATGACATTCCAACAAGCATCGGAAACTCTACATCATAAATATTATTATTTTCTATTATGCTATCATTTAGTGTCCCAACGTCATTTAGTGTCCCAACGTCATTTGTTGTAATAACATGAGAATAGTGTGTTAAATTACAATTTTTGATAACTATCCCATTTCTATTTGTAATATATATTCCCGGAGAAGCTGTGGTGACTCCATCCAATACAGCACCATTGCAATCTAATGCAACATTATCTGCACCAAAATTTATACTATGGATATTGTAAGTTCCAGGACTCAATGTCAAGTTCTGATCTATAGTACAGCCGGTCACAAAACTAGTAGAACAGCTCTGTGCACTGACTAATTTAATTAACAAAATAAGTACGAATATTAATAAAAATCCTTTAAGCCTCAATTTTAGCCTCAATTTATAGTTTAGTCTATTCATGTATA
>CAYIXF010000037.1:4229-5772 GCA_964367265.1 Candidatus Woesearchaeota archaeon | reverse complement strand
TAAAAAATGAGGCAGTTAAACCATAGATAATAAATATCAAGCTAAAGCCTATAAAGAACACGAATGTCATCTTTGTTATTTCCTTCTTTTCTTTAAATGTATAGGCAAAAAATGCTGGCAAGGTTGCTAATCCACATGGAGCTAATATACTTAATACCCCACCAAGAAATGCTATCAAAAAAGAAATGTTTTTAGCTTCATCTAGTGTTTGTTGAAATGCATTTTGCAGATTTTCTGGCAGAGTAATTGCTAATGCTATGCTAGATAAAATAATTAAAAATGTGAGTAGTATTAATAACTTTTTCATGATTTGTAAAGCTTAGAATTGTATATAAACTTTACTGTTTTATGCAGTCTTTTTGTAAATAAAATATCCAAAAAGTGTTATTAAAATTATAATTGCATATTGTGATCCTGTCAATCCATAGAGTGTAGGATCTTCTATTCTTAAGAATGTTAAGAAGAATCTTACTATCGAATAAAGAATAACTGCCATACTAAATAAAATTCCTTCTCTAAGCTTAAATCTTTTTATATAGATTAATATAAATGCTATCGATATTAAAGTTAAAAATTCGTAAGCTGGCATTGGATGTCTTGGAATGCCATTAACAACGATAGCCCATGGCAAGTTTGTAGGACTTCCTATATGTTGACCAGCCAAATAACAACCTATTCTAGCGATAGCATGACCAACTATTAGAGGAATAGCAAATATATCGGCATATTTCCAGAAGTTCAATTTATGCTTTCTAATATAGAGATAGCAAAATAATGTTGCAAATGCAAATCCACCAAAGAAACTCATACCCCCATTCCATACCCTAAAAATTTCTAAAACATCATAACTAAATTCATTTAAATGTGATAGAATATAACCAGCTCTTCCTCCAACTATCCCGCCTAAGATAGCGTAAAATGATATATCATATATTGTATTAACATTTACTTTCTTAGCTTTTGCTTCTCTTGCTGCTAAAAATATACCTACTAGAAAACCTATTGCTACTAAAAGGCCCCAAACATAAATATTAAAGAATCCTAAGTCAATTGTTGTATATATTTTATAAGGTATCATCCTTGTATTACTACTACCTTATCTGCAGTTAAATCTTTATAAGTTCCCATAACTTCTAGCTTTCTGAATACATAGCTTCCATCTTCTTCTACAGTACCAACTTGATCCCATATATTAGTTAAAGCAGTATATTCACTTACTTCGCCAGATAAAATAATTGTTGGAACTTGTGTAATACTATACTTATTTATTAAATATTTTCCTTCACTATCCGTAATGTCTACCATTCTTTCATCTTCTATATACATATTAAATCTATCCAAAACTAATTTATGTAAACTTACATTATAGCATTCTGTACAACTTTTATCATCCAATAAAGTTAAGGTAACTAATCCTTTAACTTTCTTCTCAGTTATATCCAAATATGGTGGATTATTTGATCTTGTAATATAACTTCCATCGTCTTCTACAGTTCCAAGATTCTCCCATGCAGATTTAACTATATCATAAACTTCTATATCT
>CAYIXF010000037.1:0-4129 GCA_964367265.1 Candidatus Woesearchaeota archaeon | reverse complement strand
TACAGTTCCAAGATTCTCCCATGCAGATTTAACTATATCATAAACTTCTATATCTCTAGACAGTATTATTGCAGGAACCTTTGTAATACTATATTTAGCTATTAAATTAAGACCTGTTTCACTTTCAGAATTTATGTACTCTTCTTTAATTAATTTAACCTTAAGTGTTTTAAGTTGATCAATTAAATTTGTTAGACTACTACATTTATCACAACTTACATTTAAATAAATTAAACTAACAAGGCCTTTTACTTCATTTGTTGTTAAATCTTTGAAAGGGGGAATAATATTGCTTTGTATTAGTGCATCATTTACTTTATCAAAGCCCTCTAAATCTTTTACCTTATCTATTTCCCCAAGAATTAAAACTATTGGGATATTTTTTATATCATATTTATTGATTATTTCTTTTGCTCTATCAGAATCTTCATCTAAAATTTCCTGCTTAGTTACATTATAATTTTTGCTTATAACAAAATTAATAATATCTATAGGATCATAGCAATCAGTACATTGTAAATCTTTAATAGCAACTATTTCTATGTTTGCGGGCCTTGCAACCTCTTTTTGCTCTGTTATTTTTTCTTTTATTGTTTTATTTAAGCCAGTTAAAAAAATAACGTTTATAAGTAAAATTACTCCCAATATTACAATAAAAATAATCTTTAAATTTGTATAATCTTTCTTTTTCATTTTAACTCTTATAATCGCATCCTGTTAAGCTTGATAATCTATCAAATGATTGTACTCTTTCAAGTTTTTCTCCATTTACTATCCATGTTGGAGTAATTCTTATATCGCTTCTTTCTTTGTAATCTTTGTAATTTAGATATTTAAAAGACTTTCCAAACATAGCTGCTTGCTCTTTTGTATATTTACACCATCCAATAGCACCATACATTACTGCCCCTTTTTCTGTTAAGCATTTTGCAAAGTTGTCATATTGGCCAGGAGATTTTGAATTACTATAAATGCTATAACCTATGATTGAAAAAAGAACTATAAATATAGCAGAAAATATAGTTGATTTTTTAATTAACTTATTTTTTCTTATACTTCTTTTTCCGTCTGCTTCCTTGTCTTTTAAATCTTCTTTAAGCTTATGCTTTAATAATCTTTTTTCGTGTTTTGTTAAATGTTCATCCATATTAACCAGTATTTACTGAACTAACATCACTTACAGAACAAACTGTGGGGATTGAGTTAACAATAACACCACATCCGCCACCACTTGGTGCAGGAGGTGGATTATAGCCTTGACTTGTACCACATGCTCCTATAAATAATATACTAAATGTTAATAATAAAATTAAAATTAATTTAGTTTTCATCAGCAACCACCAACCATTTCTGGTAGATTTTGTAAATTACTTGGTAAGCCTGCTCCTGAACCTTGAACAGGTGAATTAGCGCTTACAGTAGCTACACCACCAGTTGCTATGTTATCTTTTAAATTATTCAATTGTATTGCTTGCACTACTGAAATTACTACTAAAATTCCAAGTACGATTGCAATTATCATGTCTTTATTCATTTTTTACCTCCGTATTTCTTTTATTTATTATTTATAAATGTTTCTAACAACCACCGACCATATCTGGTAGTTGGCCTATAGCTGAAGTATCTCCACTAGATAATTTATCTAATAAATTTCTGTCATTTAATGCTAAAGGTGTTAATGGCATATTATTGTGCATTAAAGCTACAGCCTTTTGTACCATGTTCTTTGGATAATACATTGATTTCCATCTAGTTAATTCTAAAAGTATTTCATCATCGCTATATTCATTAGGGTGGTTTTTAATTAAGTATTTAGCTAATCCTCTAAACGAAGCTGCATGACTACAACCACATAAATCTCTTCCTTGATGATCTACTACGGCTGGAGCACTACAACAAAATTCGCAACTTATTTTTGATCCGACATTAACATATCTTTGAAATTCTTCTGATGTTAAAGAGTTTGTTTTAATAGTTCTATCTAATCTTGCTAATGAATTTAAACTATTAACGGGATCGTCAAAACTAACAGTTATTTCATTACCGTAAGATGGAGTACCTTTTGGAATTATTGCATTAATTGCATCTTGTGTAATATCTCCTGTTGGAGTATATTTCATTGCAATGCCATCATTTGTATTTATTGTTTCTGTTTTACTTAATGTTCCAAGTGAAGGCTTTGAACCTTTACCAAAAGAAGATATTTGGTATTGATTAAAGATAACCAAAAAAGTTATTATAACTATTAAGACTATATGCAATGTTTCTAAATTTGATTTTTGTTTTTTCATTTTACCTTTACAAAGAATGTAAAAGTTATATATAAAGCTTTTGTTTTTAATGAGCTTTTGCATAATTGGTTATAGATTCAAATTGTTTATTAATGGTTGCTTCATCAATTCCATCTGTTAATAATAATTTATCTTCATCATTAAATACATAATTTATACCTTCTGGATTTAATTTACCATTGACGTAAAGATTTAAGTTCGTAGTATTTATTCCAACACTTTTGAAAAATATCCATAAGGGAACTCCAGTAGCGTGCATATGAAGAACTCCAGATGC
Source organism: Candidatus Woesearchaeota archaeon (assembly GCA_964367265.1). Taxonomy (GTDB): domain Archaea; phylum Nanobdellota; class Nanobdellia; order SCGC-AAA011-G17; family JAFCDX01; genus CAYIXF01. Next base: position 1,561 of record CAYIXF010000037.1, on the reverse strand, counting down.
ATCTTGTTTATTTTGATTGTTATCTACATGCATAAAACTACTTTTCATATAATAATTTTGACTAGCAAAATCTATAAGTTTTTCATTTATATATACTTTGAAATCTGCATGAATATGTGCAGATCCTAAAATTCCGATAGTTGATGTTGGATCCATATTACATTGTAATTGTCCAGAATCAATACACATATCAACAGGCATACCACATGCATCACACCTGCCATCATTATCCTTATCCATAAACTGTCTTGCTAATTGTGTATCAAAAGATGTTAATGACATTCTACTCATTCTTGTATTTTGCATACTTTGATTTAAGTTACTTTTTTGAAAACTGAAAAGTGAGGAGATACTGAAAATTAAAGTTGCTATAACTAGCAAAAGTAACCCATACAAGATATAATTTTTTTTATTTTTCATTTAATTTCACCGATAACCTATCTTTTAAAAATAAAATAAGACTTAAAGTTACTAATGATCCACCTATTGACCAAAATATAGTTGAAAATTTTTGAAATGATTGAAAGGGGGTTCCTGCTATTATAAGACCTGAATTTAAAATAATTAATTTACCTGAAATACATCTTTTTTTAAAATAAATCCACAATGTTATTATAAATAATACGATAGCGACTATCCAAAAATATATTGCAATTTTTGTTAGAAAAATTAATGGCATTCCCACAATAGTAATTCCTAAAATACCCAAAAATGCTATTAAACCAAGACATAGATTATGACAAACTTGCCAAGAACCCAAAAAACTAGTAACTCCAGATACACTTCCTGCTATACCTACAAATTTCTCTTTTACTTTATTTGCTACTTTTATCATAGTTTTATAACTATTATAAAATTATATATAAATCTTTCTAAAGCTTTACAATTGTAGTAAAGTATTTAAATAAGATTAGCAACATTTTATTATGAAAAAAATAGTTACTAACTTTGATTTTCTTAGTCCTTTAGAAAAGGATGTTCTTAAAATCCTTTGGCCTAATAAGGCTATGAAGGTAAGGGAAATATATAATATACTTAAACATAAACGTAGTGTAGCATTAAGTTCAATTGCTGTTATTTTAGATAGACTTCATGACAAAAAGATTGTTTCAAGAAATGTTGAAACAGGAAAAGGCGGAATAAGGTATATATATTACCCAAAACATGATAAAAAAGGTTTTGAGAGGTCTGTTATAGAAAAGACAATAAATAAAATGATAGAAAAATTTGGTTCAACAGCGGTAAGCTATTTTAATGAAAGATTTTCAGAAAAGAGGAGATAATAATGTTAATTGAATCTTCAATAATGTTTTTTAATAACCCAGTAAAAGTAATAGTTTCTATATTATCAATTTCGTTAGCTATCTTAATGTTAATATTGCTAAAAAAGGTAGGGTATGATACAAAGACGAAAGTAATTTTAATTTATCTTCATCTTTTTTTCCTTAGTTTACCATTGATTTTATTTGGTTATAGTTTATCTTGTGATATGGGGTTGTTTAAAAGTATAATTCCTGAATGTGCAACTGCATTAGTTAAGGCGATTATTTATTCTATACCA
>CAYIXF010000036.1:0-5873 GCA_964367265.1 Candidatus Woesearchaeota archaeon | reverse complement strand
CCTTTTCTTAATTATTTTTTTAATAATTGGAGCAATAATATGGAAAAACAAATAAAATTATACCTCCTCTTACTTTTTGTGATTATTTTAAATCTCTTTATTACAAAAGCATATGATGATGGGCAGATAGATAGATTACGTAGGGTGTATTTTTCTAGCCAAACGACAAAAGCCAATATTGAATTTATTGGAGATCCAAGTCTTGGTATTAAGCAATTTAGAGATTTAGATAGCGAAATATCAGGAAATTTTTCAATAAAAATAGAAATTTTTAAAATCGAAGACGGCATTCCCAATTTAACTTATTCTTTTGATTATGATGGGGTAAATAAAGTGGATATTTCAGTAGAAGGAGGAGACTATAAGATAATTCAATATCTTGGGGATAAAACTTATGTCCAAGAGTATTCCTTGAAACAAGGGGAAACAATATATGTTCCATTATACACCGATAATCCAAAAATTGAGTTTATAATAGATTCACCTCTTAAGATTCGCAGTACAAATCAAATTCCATTAGTACTAATCTTAAGAGATATAGACTTTACCTTTGATGGCTATAGCTTTTATTATATTGAAATATATGATAATAAACCAGGAAATAGCCGGCTTGTGAAAACCCTATATCCTAGTGATCTTGGACTTGCGACTGTCGGAAGTTGTTTAGGATATAATTATGCCAATCTACCAAACTATCAAGACTATCATTACTGGTATAAATTGGTTTTTTTAGATCAAAATTTATTTGATAGATCAGATGGAAATGTATACATAGACGCAAGAATTGATGGTGTATTAAGTTGTGGTGTACTAGATGATGACGAATACATAGGTAACGATCCATTAAAGATTGAGATTAGTAATTCAAATTTTCCTAAACCACAGGATTGGTATTGCGGCGACACCCACTACCATAGTAAGTACACAGATACCTATTTCGCTCCCTACTTCGGTGAATTTGGAGCACCGTTAGATATCACATTTAATTTTTCTCAGTATCTTGGAATAGACTGGATAGCAATAACGGATCATTCAAATGCTTATACTATTGGTGGTTTATGTGGAAAATATTATACTTGGGATCAGTTCATCCAAGACTGTATGAACTATAGTGGTTGTTTAGCGGGTGAAGAGATAAATGCTGATTACACAGGATTAAATTCGGGCGGACATCACATATTAGGGTTTAATTTGAGCAATTTAGTCCCAGATTACTTTGATGGTTGTTATCCGTCGGAAAACAACCCAACCACCTATCAACAATTGAGTACTACTATTAATCAAAATGGTTTTGCTTATCTAGCACACCCAACTAGTAATCTGGATAAGGTAATACTAAACCAAACTATAAGGGTAATTAATCCTTATACAAACTATGAATACTCCTTACCATATTATGTTGGTTTAGAAATTTGGAATGGGGATATAGTAAGTGACGTTAATAATAGACAAGATTTAGATACAGGTATTAAAAATTGGACAAAGCTATTATTAAATGATAGAAAAGCTTTTATTAGTGCAGGTAGTGATGCACATGGAGACTTAAATAGTGACTTTGGAAAAGAAAGGACTTGTGTATACGCCCCCTATTATTCTAAACAAAATATCCTCACAGGATTAAAATATGGCAATTCATATATGACAAATAATGGAGCCTTAACTTTTGAAATAAATAATAAAAAATTAGGTGAAGAAACAAATCAATGGTATAACAGTTTAGTTATATTAAATATTAATTATAATATAGAGAATTCATGTAGGATTAAAATTTATAGGGGAAAAATAAATGACCAAGAACAGTTGTTAGATTCAACTCTTAAGTCATCATGGTCCTCTGGTTCTTATAGTTTTACAGATCAATCACCATTAACAGAGAGTAGGTATTATAGATTAGAATGTATAAGTGATGATGGTAAAAGTAGGATTTATACCAACCCTATTTGGGTAAATATCTTGTCACCAAGTACAACGACTACAACTACAACATCCTCTTCTACAAGTTCTTCTACCATTCCACACACATGTATAGTACCGACAAGTGGGATGGTTATAACAGAAACTACAAATTTTTGTTATGGTGAATATAACATAAGTTATCAAATAAAAGTGAATAATAATGGTATTGTTTTAGATTGCCAATTGGCAAGTATTAGTTATAATGGAACAAATCCTCCACCAATCCTGAATGGGATAGCAATAGAACGAAGTAACGTCACAATAAAGAATTGTTTAATAAAAAATTTTGAAAATGGCATATATAACTTTGGGCTCAATACTATCTTAGAAGGCAATAGTTTTATTAATAATACTCTAACAAATAATGATGTTGGGATATACCTATTCCATAAAACCAAAGATAGTTTAGTTTTAGATAATATCCTATCAAATAATTCTAAGGGGGTTCTTGTAAATGGGCAAGATAATAATATCACTAACAATACTTTCTATTTCAACTCTAATGGATTAAGCTTAGAAGACTCAGATACTGCTTTTGGTTCTATAAAAACATATAACAACACAATCTGGAATAATGTTTTTTATAACAGTGGAATAAATGATATTACTTCTTACAAAGCAAATAATTATTGTGTTAGTGATATAGGAAATAATTATTCTGATGGAGCTACTGGCCCTATTTGTCCAGCAGATACTACAACCACCACAACTTCATCATCCAGTTCTAGTACAACCACAAGTAGTACAACTTCTTCTAGTACTTCATCAACTACTTCAAGTACGTCTAGTTCAACAACTACCTCATCAACAACTTCTTCCACTAGTTCCACAACTAGTACATCTTCCACTACTACTTCAACTACTAGCTCGACTACAACTATTATTATAATACCCCCAACAACCACATCTACAACATCAACTACGTCTTCTAGTAGTTCTACTACATCAACATCAAGTACAACTTCTAGTTCAAGTAGTACTACCACTAGCTCTTCAACTACATCTTCTTCTTCAACCACAACAACGAGTAGCACTACTTCAACAACAACCTTACCAATTATACTAACTATCCACCAACCACAAGAAAATATAACTAATGAAAGAGGAATTCCATTTAACTTAACCACTAATATAGAAGTTGATGAAATAAACTATTTAGATTCTGAAGATAGAAGACCCAGAGAAAAGAGATTATGTAAGGATTGTGATGAATATGGATCTTTAAGGAACAGATTTGAATCATTTAGAGATGGTCTTCACAACTTAGTATTTAAGGCAATAAAAGATGAAACTTCTGTAAACAAAACAGTTTCCTTTTTTGTAGACTCTAAAGATCCAAGAATAACTAAAACATACCCTAAAAGAAGAGATTATTCAAATGGCTCTTTTTCACTAGAATACCAAGAAGATAACCCAGAACAAGTAACTCTTTATTATGATAGCAATATCTTAGCTAAAAACGATTGTCCTTTCAATCCAGATGAAAGAACTCAACTATGTGAATTTATTGTTAATCTAACAGAATATGATGGTCAATCAATAAATTATTGGTTTGAAGTAGAAGATATAGCAGGAAATAAAGATGAATCAAGAGAAACAGAAATAAATGTTGATTTAACTGCTCCAAATATAACTAAATTAAATTATACTATTGATAGAAGAAGAGTAGAATTTGATATTGAAATTAGTGAAAAAGTCACTTTAGAATATTTAGATGAGAATGATAGAAATCCTAGATTTAGAACACTATGCGGAAGATGTGATAGTTATGATAGAAGTAAATCATTTAGATCTGGACCACATAATTTAACAATCAAAGCTACTGATGAAGCAGAGAATTATGATGAAAAGAATATTAACTTTATTATCTAGGGTAGACTAATATTGTTGCAATAGTTGCCCAAATAAAGAAAATAATTCAAAAAACCGTTTTAAACAACCTATTTTTTCTATAAAAACAACTGTAAACCCAAATTATAAGCCCATCATGAAAACCTATCTTTTGCTTGAGAGATTTATATATCTTGGCTCTGTAGATAAGGAATCATTAAATAAAATTCAAGGTGCCCAACTAATAATTAATAAAAGAAATCCTCAATGTCAATTAATCAAGAGTTTAATCTTTAATCAGTCCACAATTTACTTAATCCTTCTGGTAGGTTACTAATAAAATCAATTATTTTTTGGATTAATAATCCCTGCTCATTTACTTTTTCTTCTAATTCATCAACCCTATTTTCCAATTCCATTAACCTTTCTTCGATATCAGATCCTGGAACAGTTCCGTCTATAGTCAATATCTTTGCTTGATCAATGATCCCAGTAAAAAACTGATTTTGTCCTGGCTCACCCCACCCCAGATTTACTGCCTGAGAAACTTGTGGCATTTGTCCAACTTTAGGCATACTCCCATCTAAAACATCATTTACATATACCCTAACATTAGCCCCATTATATTCCATTTTTAGTTTATACCATACACCTTGTTCAAGAAGTTTTGTTCCGTGAACCTCAGTCCAAGTATTTGAAGTAATACAACTAGTAGGACAGTTTCCATCATTGGCATAAACTCCACCAACTATTACGTTATCTCTAATCCCTAGAAAGTAAGGACCATTTTTTGAAATAATAATACCATCTGTATTAGATTTTCTTTTCACATAAGCTTCTAATAATACATTATTGGTAAGGTCAACAGAAGAGGTTTTTATAATTGAGATTTTATTATCCACACCATCAAAATCTAAAGCATATCCAGAAAAACTATCCGTTGTCCATATTGCTCCACCATGGATAGTACCATCATTATTATTCACTGTCTCATCCAACACCTGGTTACCGCTGCCTTCATCAAATTTCCAATAGGCTATAGTATTCCCAAGAACGAAAGATGAATTTAAAATAAAAAATATTAATATTAGCCCAGTTTTGTGTTGCATTATGATCTTTTTTTCTAAACTTTCCATTTTAATTAACCTATATACCCCAGTATATGCTTTTTAAAACTATCGTTTTTAATATCCAACCTATTTATCCTTTGATCTATATACATGACTAAATTGGTTATTATCCCTTCCTGGGGCTTTTTGATTTTACCATAACAAATGAAATTATCTTTCTAAAGCAATCACCTTCCTATGCATTTCCCACATCTACATTTAAAAACAGATGGACCCTTTCCAGAATTAATGTAACCTCCCATTTCATCCATTATTTTTATTAAAGTTGTTCTCAACTTTTCTGTGTAAGGGATAGAAAAAGCCCTCCTACCCTTGTATTGTAAGAAACCATACTTAGGCGCCTTACACCTTTCTCTTCTTCTATTAATAAACAATAGGAGATTAGTTGCATCGTATGAGAAAAATAAGGCTTTCTGAGTTTCTTAGAAGATTTTATCTCTAAGGGCAATAAACCATCCTTTGTGTGTAAAATAAAGTCAGGTCTGCCAATTAGTCCATATTTTTCAGAAAATAAAGCCTTCTTAAGTATTTCCTTATGACCAGAATAAATTGTTTCACTTTTATACATTTCTTTTGGAACTCTTGTTAATCTTAATAAAATAAATAAGACTAATAAAATAATTCCCATAGCAACAATCAAAATGTTTATTATATTCATATTAAAAATTTATACATAATAAGAGTTGCGATAATAAACAAAACAATCACAATACAAACATAAAGAAACCTTGCCCTTATTTGATTTTCTGAAACAAGATTATGATATCTTTCTCCCTCATTCATTACTTCTGTTATTTCAATTCCTTTGGTTCTACCAATCCACCAGCTAACAGGACAAAAAACATAACTTGCTATTTCACTTGATTTAATTGTCTTCATAATTTTTTCATTTTCTCAAATACTCAACCTCCTCATCACTTAAATCTAACTCATCAATACTTTTCCCACTTTTATAAA
>CAYIXF010000035.1:0-5942 GCA_964367265.1 Candidatus Woesearchaeota archaeon | reverse complement strand
CCAACTACAGAAGGCAGTTGTCCTTTTTGTCATAAAAGGGTCAAAGCATTAGAAGCACATATAAAAATAAAACATAAAGGACAGAAATTCTCTAAAAGTGGAAAGTTAGTTTCTCTTTAGAAATATTTAAAAATACACTTCTTTACACTTTATTGAGCGGGTGTGCCGGAGCGGTCAAACGGGATACGCTCAAGACGTATTGGCTTAGTGCCTACGCAGGTTCGAATCCTGTCACCCGCATAAAATAAAATGAAAATAAATACAATAATATCTTGGTCATTGAAAATAGCTTTAATACTATTATTTCTCTTTTTTATTTATGAAAAAAAATATCAATATGCACTAGGTTCTTTAATTTCTATTTTAATTTTCTTAACGCCGTTTATCTTAAAGAAAAAATATGATGTATATTTACCATGGATATTTGATTTACTTATAGTCTTGCCATTATTCTTATTTATTTTTGGAAGCTTTCTTGGTTTGTATAAATATGAAACATACAGTATAGTAACACACTTTATAGGTACAATAATAATAGCATTACTAGCATTTTCATTAGCATTTACACTAAATATAACTAATCAATTAAGATTAACTATAAAACAAATAATGCTATTTACAATAGTATTCTCAATGGCAATTGGTGTTTTATGGGAAATAGGAGAATTTATTTCAGACACTAATTTTAATACCCAAGTACAGAGAAGTAATAAAGATACTATGCTAGATTTGATCTTCGATACTATATCTGGGATTGTAACATCAATTATTGGAGCACTATATATAAAATATGCCCCACAACATAAAGTTAATAAGAATATAGTAGATCCATTTGCAACAATGTTAAAAATAAGAAAGAGGTACTAATATGAACTTAATAGATAAAATAAAAAAATTCAAGAGAGGACCAGCAATTATCCTTCCAAAGGATATTGGATTAATTATAACTCTAACTGGAATAAATAAAGATTCTGTTGTCGTTGATGCAGGAACTGGCTCTGGTTTCTTAGCTGCTTACTTAGCAAACATTTGTAAAAAGGTTATTACGTATGAAAATAGAAGGGAATTTTATGAAATAGCAAAAAATAATTTATCAGATTTTAAAAATATTAAATTAAAATTTAAAGATATTTACAGGGGAATTCAAGAAAGAAATATAGATTTAATTACGCTTGATTTAAAAGAGCCATGGAAGGTTCTAAAATATGCAAAAAAATCCTTAAAAAGTGATGGATTTATCTTCTCTTATCTTCCAACAATAAATCAAATAGAAATTTTATTAAAAGAGATTAAAAAACATAATTTTAGATTAATAAAGGTTACAGAACTTTTAGAAAGGGAATGGGAAACTGAAGAAAGAATAAGGCCTAAATCGCAGATGATAGCACATACTGGATTTCTTGTTTTTATTAGAAAGCTTTAAATAAAATAAAAATGAACGCTTTATAATGGTAAAAGAGGAAACTTATGTTGTTGATACATCTGTTGTAATAGAAAGGATTGTTTCTAAATTAATTAAAGATAAGGAAATTAAAGGCACTATACTAGTTCCACAAGCAGTATTAGCAGAATTGGAGCATCAAGCAAATGAAGGTAAAGAAATAGGATATCTTGGATTAGAAGAACTACAAAATCTGCAGAAATTAGCTAAGGACAAAAAAATAGTATTAAAATTTATAGGTACAAGGCCAAACTTATATCAAAAAATGTATGCAAAGAGCGGTGGTGAAATAGACGCCTTAATAAGAGACATAGCGTATGCTGAAGATGCTACTTTAATAACAGCAGACAGGATACAGGCAGAATCTGCAAAGGCATTAAATGTTAAGGTTATTTACTTTGAATTAAAAAAGCCCATAGGTAAGCTAGAAATAGAAAAATTCTTCGATGAAATTACAATGTCTGTTCACTTAAAAGAGGATTGCTTTGCTAGAGGTAAAAGAGGTGGACCTGGAAATTGGCAATTGATAGATGTAAGTGATAAAAAATTATCATCTATAGAAATAGAAGCTATGGCAAAAGATATAGTAGAGAAAACAAGATTAGATCCAAAATCTTTTATAGAAATTTCAAGAAAAGGGAGTACAATTGTTCAATACAAAAATTATAGGGTTGTTATTGTTCATCCACCGGTATCAGATGGAATTGAAATTACTGCAGTAAGGCCTTTAAAACAACTAAACTTGGATGATTATAAATTAAAAGAAGAATTATTTATAAGGCTAAAGGATAAAGCAAGGGGTGTTGTAATTGCGGGAGAAACAGGATCTGGTAAAAGTACATTTGCTAGTAGTTTAGCGGAATTTTATTCTAAATCAAAAAAAATTACTAAAACTATAGAAAGCCCAAGAGATTTAGTATTATCAGATGAAATAACACAGTACAGTAAAAATTTAGCTTCCTCAGAAGAAATCCATGATATCTTATTTTTATCCCGTCCAGACTATACTATATTTGATGAAATGAGAGATACTCCGGACTTTGAATTATACGCAGATTTACGTTTAGGTGGTGGAAATGTTGTTGGCGTACTCCATGCAGCTACTCCAATAGATGCTGTGCAAAGGTTCATAGGTAGAATAGAAACAGGCATGATACCTTCTGTTTTAGATACAATAATGTTTATAGAAAAAGGGGACATAGGTAAAGTATTAACATTGAAAATGATAGTAAAGGTTCCTTCTGGTATGACAGAGGCTGATTTAGCTCGTCCTATCGTAGAAGTAAGAGATTTTAATACAAATAATCTTGAATTTGAAATTTACAGCTATGGAGAAGAAACTGTTGTAGTTCCAGTAAGTCATGAGTCAACTCCAACGTCTCAACTAGCCTTAAAGGTAATAGAAAATGAATTATTAAACTATACAAGCAATGTTAGAGTAAATCTATTGTCAGGTAATAAAGCTGTAATCTATGTTCCTGAAAAAGATATAGCAAGTATAATAGGTAAAAAGGGGGTTACTATAGGAAAAATAGAAAAAAAACTAGGAATTAGATTAGATGTAGAGGAACTAAAAGAAGAAGAGTTAAAAGAAGAAAAAATAGAAACAAAGTTTGATGCTGAAGAAACTAAAAAACATATTATACTAAAAGTTAATCCTTACTCAGCAAGAAAATCTGCTGATATTTATGTTGATAATGATTTTTGGTTGTCTGCAACTGTAAGTGATAAAGGAGAAATTAAAGTAAATAAAAAAAGTAAAATGGGTAAAGATATATCCCAAGCTATAAGTTCTAATAAAAAGATAAGTGTAAAGATATAAAGATGAGATTAACTATAGTATTAACTATTATATTCATATCAATACTTTTAGCAGCATTATCATTCTTTGATGTCTTTAAAACAACAGGCTTAACAGTTTACGATCAAGAAGTTGAAATAGAACAAAATGTTGAAAAAGAGCTTAAAGAGAAGGGAGAATCTAGAGTTATAATATCTTTAAAAAATGATGAAGATATAAAAGACTTCGAAGAAATAAGTGAAATTAAAAATCTAAAAGTAAAACGTGGAAAAATAAAAATAGGCGACTTTGCTAAATTCAAATACAATAAAAACATAGAAAATATATATATAGACCAGATTTTTTATGTAGGTTTACAAGATTCTCTTCCTTTAATTAATGCAAACAAAGTCCAATCTTTACAGATTAATAAAAATAATATAACCGGAGCTGGCAATAGTATTTGCATTATAGATACTGGTATAGATTATAGGCATACTGATTTAGGGAATTGTATAAATATATCAAATTGTAATAAAGTTTCTGGTTACGATTTTGTAAACAATGATAATGACCCAATAGACGATCATGGCCATGGTACACATATTGCTGGTATTGCTGCAGCTAATGGAATTATAAAAGGTGTTGCACCAGAATCTAAACTAATTGCTATGAAAGCCTGTGATTCAACAGGAAGTTGTTACTTATCAAATATCATTGCCGGTATGGCTTGGTGTATAGTTAATAAAGATATTTACAATATATCTATAATAAGTATGAGTCTTGGTAGTGGGTTATATAGTAGTTATTGCGATAGTGGACAAATTTTACTTAACTATTCTATTAATTATGCTATAAGTAAAAATATATCTGTTGTAGCATCTACTGGTAATTCTGGTAGCACAACACAAATAGCAGCTCCTTCTTGCATAAAAAATGCGATAGCTGTAGCATCTACAACAAAACAAGACACAATAGCACCATATAGTAATAGAAATTCTATAACAGACTTACTTGCCCCTGGATCGAATATAAACTCAACAAAAAGCATATGTTTTAGTGGTTGTAGTTGTTCAAATTCTTACATGGAGTGCTCTGGAACTAGTATGTCAGCTCCTCACGTTTCTGGAGCAATTGCTTTACTCCAACAGTATAAAAAGGAAGAAAGTAACATTACTTTAACACCGCTTACAGTAGAAAGTGCTTTAAAGAATAATGGGAAGAATATAACAGATAATAGTCTAGTACTAACAAGAATAGACATATATAAAGCATTAATTTCTATAGACTCAAAAAATCCAAATATTTCATTAGATATTTCACCAAAAGAAATAGAATTTAATAGCCTAAATAACGTATCGATTAATTTTACGGTTGAAGATACTAACCTTAATGATTATAATTTAACAGTATATTATCCAAATAATACAATATTAAACTCCTATAAAGAAAATATAATTTTAACAAAAGATAATCTAACAGAAAGGGGGAATTACACAATAACATTGTATGCAGATGATTTAAATAAAAATATTAACATAATAAGTTATGGATTATTAGTAGAAAATATCTCTATTCCTTTAGTTACTTTAGATACAGCGGATAATTATATATTTACAAAAAACGATATAACACTAAGTTGTTCTGTAAAAGGTGATTATACCTTAACCAATATAAGTTTATATCATAATATTAATGGAGAATTTTCTCTAAATCAAAGTACCAATTTATCAACTAATAATTATAATGCAAATTTCACTTTGAATAATTTACAAAATAATATAACATTTATTTGGAATTGCCTAGCTTACAATGTAAATGGATACTCTGCATTTTCTTACAAAAATAATACAATAGGTATTAAAATAAATCAACCACCCTCAATTATTTCATTTGCTCCAAATAGTCCAATAACAATTAACGAAAATGAAATAATAATATTTAATCAAACATCAATAGATATAGACAATGATACGCTAAGTTATAGTTGGTTAGTAGATAATATTGAAAAAGTAGATACACAAAACTATACTTACTCAACAAATCATAGTTCTATAGGTAATCATAATATTACTTTAATTGTATCAGATGGCATATCAACTACTTCACAATATTGGAATGTTACAGTTAATGAAATAGTAACACCACAAACAAGTTCTGGTGGGGGAGGGGGCGGGGGAAGTACAACAGAAGAATTTAAAATAACATCAGAAGCAACTAAAGAAGTAACAACAGCGATAGAAGGAATAACACAACCAGAAATAGAAGTAGCTGAAACATGTTCCGACTTCATACAAAACCAAAATGAAGAAGGCTTGGATTGTGGTGGTGGTTGTGATACTTGTGTATTCAATCAACCAGAAATTCCTACAGGTATGGTTACATATGTAAGACTTTTAGGCAATACAAATTTAAATATAATAATCTTAGCAACCCTAGTAATAATTTTAATATATTTAAATAAAAGAAAATTCTAAACATTTTTATATTACTAGTCTTCTATACTATGGGCCCGTAGCGCAGCCTGGATAAGCTTTATAAAGGTAATAAAATGGATAAAAAGAATTTAAGATTAAAAGTAGATTTTAAAAATAAACTTTTTTTAGAGTTCTACGGTGCTCTTCTTGGTGATGGTTGGCTAAGTGCTTATAAATGTGGTAAACTTAAAAAGAAAAGGTGGGTTATTGGATTTAGTGGAGATATAAAGAAAGACAAAAAATA
>CAYIXF010000034.1:0-6033 GCA_964367265.1 Candidatus Woesearchaeota archaeon | reverse complement strand
AAGATCCTGAAATGTCTGCTGTTAAACTAATTGAATCACTAGATGGAAAAATAGAAGCTTATTTTGGAGTTAAAATAAAAGAAGATTTTTTTGAAGTTCTGAATGATATTGCTATCAAGAAAAATATTCTTAAGAAATATGGAATACCTGATACTAAAAGAATGGCAATTGAAATAATAAGACTATGCCAAAAAGGGAAGATTAGATTTATTAAATAGATCATATTTATTTTAAAGTTAAAAAAGCCCTCTGTCATAATAACGGGTAACAGCCTCTACTTCATTTTAATCTAAACAAAATCAATACTATTCCCCATAATAAAATCTTACTAGTTACCATAACTTCTTTTCCACGCTTAACATCTTTTACTAATCCAACTTTTTCTAGAAGACTTATGTATACATCCCCATAACATAATCTTTATAAATATATTAACTAAATTAAGCAGTAAGGGGCTATAGTATAGGCTGGTTTAGTATCTCCGGCTTGGGTAGTTTAAAGAAACTGGAGGACCCCGGTTCAAATCCGGGTAGCCCCATACAAATATTTATATAAATCAATAATTTAACTTGATTATGAATAAAATTGATGAAAAAGGAGTAACTGTTAAAAAAGATAAAGATTTTTCTGATTGGTATACCCAAGTTATTATAAAATCAAACTTTGCAGATTATAGCACAGTTTCTGGTTGTATGATTCTCAGACCTTCTGCATACAATGTATGGGAGAAAATAAAAGATATTGTTGATAAAAAAATAAAAGAATTAGGTGTTAAGAATACATATTTCCCTTTATTTATTCCAGAAAGTTTGCTAGCTAAAGAATCTACACATCTAAAAGGATTTACACCAGAAGTAGCTTGGGTAACAGAAGTTGGAAATACTAAATTAAATGAAAGGCTTGCAGTAAGACCAACATCTGAAGCTATAATGTATGACTCTTTTTCAAAATGGATAAAATCATGGAGAGACCTTCCTTTAAAACTTAATCAATGGAATTCTGTTGTTAGATGGGAATTCAAGCATCCTACTCCTTTTTTAAGAACAAGAGAATTTTTATGGAATGAAGGCCATACAGCATTTGCAACTAAAGCAGAAGCAGAAAAAGAAATTAAAGATATTCTAAATTTATGGAAAGAAGTAACACAAGACTATATGGCACTTTATGGTGTAGAAAGTAAAAAAACAGAAAAAGAAAAATTTGCAGGAGCAGAGTATACAATTGCCTTAGAATTTCTTTTACCAAACGGTAAGTCTATACAAGGCCCAGATGTACATCATGATGATCAGATATTTGCTAAGGCATATAACATAAAGTTTTTAGATAAAGATGAAAAGACTAAATATGTTTATCAGAATACATGGGCAATAACAACTAGAATGATTGGCGTTATGGTCGCTATACATAGTGATGATAAAGGCTTAGTAATACCTCCAAAATTATGTGAAAATAAAGTCGTAATTGTTCCAATTTTATTTGAAAAAGATAAAAAAATAATCTTTAAAAAATCAAATGAGCTTAAAAAACAATTAGAAGAATTTAATCCTATCCTTGATGATAGGGAAGAATACACACCTGGTTGGAAGTTTAATGAATGGGAATTAAAAGGAATCCCCATAAGAATTGAAATTGGACCAAAAGATATTAAGAATAAGCAGATTATTATTGTTAGAAGAGATACAGGAAAAAAAGAGATTATAAAAATTAGTAAAAATATTAATAAAAATATAGAAAAAATATTAAATGATATTCAAAAAAATCTATTTGATAAATCAAAGAAATTTTTTAATGATAACAAAGTTATGGTTAAAACATTTGATGAATTACTTAATGTTATAAAAAATAAAAAACTTGTTGAAACATTTTGGTGTGGTAACACAGAATGTGAAGATTGGATTAAAGACAAAACAAATGGTGCGAAAATTATTGGTATTCCCCTAAAACAACCTAAAAAAGTTGAGAAATGTGTCTATTGTAAAAAACAAGGAAAACATATAGCATACATAGCAAAATCTTATTAGAAAAACTTATATACCTAAAGCACACTTAATCAAAAGAGTAAAAAAATGGCAAAAGCACTTGTAGGGAAGGTTGTACATTTCTATCCAAATATATCTGTAGCAGTTGTAGAGCTATCAAAGGGCTTGAAGGTTGGAGATAAGATTTCAGTAGAAGGAAGTAACAACTTTGAACAAGAAGTAAAATCAATGCAGATAGAGCATAAAGTTTTAAAAGAAGCAAAGGCAAAACAAACTATTGGATTAAAAGTAGATAAAGAAGTTAAGAAGGGCGATTTAGTCCATAAACTTTAATTTGGAGGATATAAAATGGGAGATTGGTGTGGGGGATAAAATGGGAGATGTTTCTGGAGCATAAATAAAACAAATATCTAATTTAGTCCATAAAATTTAATTAAAGATGGTAGATAACCCAAAGCCATGGATATATATTGCAGGACCCTATACTAATCCATATCCTATTTACAACACCCGTAGAGCTATGGAATGGTGGGATAGACTTTGGAAGACAAATTTGATTATTCCTATAGTCCCTCATTGGACAATGTTTCAAGATCTTCTTTTTCCTCTTCCTTATGAAGAATGGCTAAAATATGACTCTCATATGTTAGAAAGATGTGATGCTCTTTTTAGATTAGAAGGCAAAAGTAGTGGCGCTGATGAAGAACTTGGTAAAATGCTAAAACAAGGCAAACCTATTTTTTTAGAGAAGGACTATCAGCCTATGCTTTCTTGGGCAAGGGACTTGATTAAGAAATAAAATACTTAAAATATTCCTTTAAATAAATTTATTATTTTAATGTGCCAAGGTACATTTATTAGATTTACATAAAAAATATCACTAGTCTCATAAATATTTTTATTCTCATCTTCATATCTTAATACAATATCATTCTTATCCAATAAATACTTGCTATTTATGTCAAAACTTATTTTTTCTATGTTATCTAATTTGTCAATTATAAATTCTTGGTTATTTATACGTACAGCAATATTATAAACAGGCGCATCTGTGTTTAATATTAGAGACATATTTACTTGCTCATTGTAAGGAATAATTTCTTGCTGTATTATATTGTTTATTCTTAAATTAGGGCTTTCAATAACATTTAAATTCAAATACCTGTAAAGTATTACATCATCACTTTTTGTACTTATTACTATATTTTTACTTATATTAATTAAGCTAATATTAAACTTAACTTTTTTAGCTTCTGCAATATTCATATCAACCTTCTTACATTCGTTGCTAAGACAAACATCTATATCACTAATTATTACATTGCCTATATTTTTTAAATCACAAATAACAGTTCCATATTCTTCATAGCTATAAAAATAATTTTTACTACTACATTCCATTGCTAGATTTTTAGAATATGTTTTTTCTTCTTGTTCAGGCACAATCATATTCTTAGCATCATCTAAACTAATTACTTCATAGTTTAATGCATAATTTATTTTTGCTGTATCACTAGAACCAAAATAATCTTTAACCTCAAATAAAGTAGAATATAAATATCTAGCCTTAAGATCCTTAGGTACTTGTATTATCCAGTATAAACTTTTTTGTTGTCTTGGCTTAAGTAACAAAGATTTAACATTTTCTTCTGTTAAATCTGGAGCTTTCACTACTTGTAATGTTATTGGTAAGTAAAAATCTTGTAAATTCTCAACATTAACTTTTATAGGCATATAACTCTCGGGCCCAACATCATTTACTAATGGAGTTGCACTAATTCTTACAAACGGAGATATCTTTTCTCCAACTTCTATAAGAGAAGTATTTATGGCTATTTTATCAGCCACTATATCAACATTATATGCAGCCCATGTATACTTTATACTTGGATCACCAGAATCTACATTAGATGATAATTTTATATGGCTTGGATCAATCCAACCATATTGTCCATATGTTACATCAAAAGGAATCCAACCATAACCAGGGAAATATACCTCAGCCCAACCATGATTTCCCCACCTATAACCTAAATTTGTATACGCTGTTCCAGAAATAAACCTTGCAGGTATCCCCACAGATCTTAATAAAGATATAAATAAAGAAGTTAATTCATCACATACCCCCTGCTTATTTTGCAAAACCCATGATGATTTTTGATTTACTTCAGCTGTTAAAGTGCTTAAGTTATAGTTTATATTATTTCTAGTCCAATCAGCTATCTTAAAAACTACACTATAAAGATCATCTTCTCCACTAGCTAATTCATTTGCTTTATTTACTATCTCTTGATTTATATCTATAAACTCACTACTTTGTGTATAAGGTAATATGGGATCATCTATATTTTGTAATGGAAATTTTATTTTTTCTGTAACAGGTATCATAATATTTTTAGTTTTTACCTCAGCTTCAAAACCAAAATTTTCTCTCTCTACTGGGTTATCCCACCTAAATATTATAGTATCTCCCTTTTCTATAACAGCTTCTGGTTGAGATTTTATATTTAAATTTAATACATCATAAGAAAGTGAACTCTTTGGATATAGAGACAGATTTGCTGTTATATAATTAATACTATGATCTTGGCCCATTACAAGATTAAAACCAGTGTTAAGCTCTACCCTAGTTTTTAAGTAATTATAAGTATTATAATCCTCTTCCTGTGCATATACATTTCCAAATAATAAAATAATAAATAATACACATAACCTCTTTTTCATTTTATTTTGATGAAGCTTCTTTTGCTGAAGCTGTTTTCCGTGAACGCTTTTATAAAGGGTTCTCTAAAAGCTTCTTTTAGATAATCTTTTTATATTGTTTATAAATTTATTGAAATCTTTCTTTGCTACTTGACCACCACAAGCATATTCATGTCCACCACCATAACCTTCTATACCCTTTAATGCCTCTTCTAATATAGGCCTAATTTTTATATGCTTACCCCTAAAACTTAGTTTTATTTTATCTCCTCTTTCTCTTCCAACTATTACTATTTTATCTGGAAATCTATAAAGTAGTTCGCCAGCTAAACTATTTGTAAAACTCATCTTTGAACCCGGATAAACAAATAAAAATATACCATCCTCACTTTTTTCTTCTAAGGCTTTATTTAATAAACTTTTATATTGTTTATTTATTTTCTCAGCCCTATCAAATATAAACTTTCCATTTTCACTAGTCTTATTTAATATTTCGTATGGTTCTTTTATTTTTTCTAATTTACTTATGGAATTTTTTACATCATTAGACTTTCCCTTTAAAACAAAATCAAATATTTTTATTAATTCTCCAAGTTTTGAATTAAATTTTAAATCTTCTATCTCTTTCTTATTAACTAGGTCTGGATATTTTTTTACAAATTCATCAAAAAAATCTGGAATAAAATGATCTGCCACACAACCAGCAGTAGCTATCCATAAACTATCTTTTAATTTTGCAACATTATAACACCAATAAGTAGTTGGCCTATTATCTTTATTATCCCATATCAATGGATTGAGGTAATTAACTCTTTTTCTCTCTAGTGCTGGGTGATGATCTATCCATACAATATTCGTATTTGCCTTATCTATAAATTCTTGGGTAACTATTGGTTTATCTAATATAACAATTAAATCAGGACTTATGTCCTTTACCTTTTCTACAAAATTAACGTCTACTATTGGACCACTCTTTATAGGTATTCCAGTAACATTTTTCATAATCCTTCTTATGGTAAGATAGCTACATAACCCATCCATATCATCATCAAAAAGTATTAAAGGATTCTCTGCAACCATTACTTCTTTTCTTATTTCTTCTATCTTTTCTTCAGGTACCATAATAAATATGCACATATTCTATTTATAAACCTTAATCTTTATTTTCTTTGCTAACTTTATTTTCTAAAGAAAGCTATTAGAAAGATTTATATCATAATTTTTAATGTATAATTTATGGTAGAATTTCCATTATGGCAAAGAATTTTATTTTATGCATTTATTTTACTAGCTCTGTTTATATTTGTAAAAACATCACAGTTAGAAATAAATAGAAAAAAGATAATAAAAC
>CAYIXF010000033.1:0-6046 GCA_964367265.1 Candidatus Woesearchaeota archaeon | reverse complement strand
ATCATTGTTATTATTTAATCTTATCTCACTAGGTGATAAGGGAACTATTTCTAGATTTGAAATACCAGTACAAGCTATTTTTAATTCAGCCTGTTTTCCAGTTTGTTCTTGTATACCTTTAAGTAAAGTAGTACCCCATTGCATAACCATTGCCGCTAATACAATAGTAAATCCTATTATAAGAATAGTAGCTATTAAAGGACTAATACCTCTTTTTTGCATATATATCTATAAAATTTAGCATTTATAAATTTTTCTTATATGCTTATTAAGGATAATGATGTTTCTAAAAAATGGTAACATTTAAATAAATCTATTTAAAATTATGATTATGGGAAAGTTTGAGGGATTAGAAAATTTAGTTATAGAAAAATATAAGGATATAAATTATGGTTTAAAGGGATATCTTGTTGATACCTCATCTAGGATACTTTTTTATGTTCCTGCTATAGGACTATGGGAAAAATTTGTTGCTGGAATGGATGATAATGAAGTACTTAAATCGCGTTGTTTAGCTTTTCTTACTAATTCTATAGGTGTAGGAAAATTGCATACTCTTTGTAGACAGTACCTAGCAAAATTAACGCATACGGATGAGAATAGTAGCAAGTTGAGAAAACAACTTATTGATTTTTCAGCAGGATTTGTTATTGGAATACCTTATAGTGCATCTTTATACCTAATAGAAGCATCTTTTAGCGAAGGAATTAAAGCAGCACCATTTGTAGTTGGTTTTGTTTGTCTTACGGGTAACTTTTATGGAAAATTTAATGATTGGTATAGACAAAAATTTAATATCCCCCCTATTTTAAACAAATAAAAAGCTTTTTAAGTACATTAATTTTATAATTTATTATGTCAGAGATAATACAACTTATTACTAATAAGATATTTTTATCTGCACTTATAGCAAATTTATCAGCACAATTCTTAAAAATGGTTATATTATCTTATAAAGAAAAAAGACTTAATTTATTACATTTTTTTGAATTAGCTGGAATGCCTAGTGCACATACATCAACTGTTATGGCAATAACAACTGTTGTATATTTAGAGACTGGGGTAAGTACGTTATTTGTATTAATGCTAGCACTTTCTTATTATATAATAGAAGAGGTGCTATCTATGGAGCATTCTATAGGAAAACACGCTAAAATTATAAATCAATTTATAAAATTATTCTCCAAAAAGATAAAATTTAAACCAATAAGAGAAAGATGGGGTCATACTGTAGCAGAAGTAATAGCTGGATTTATACTTGGGGTTATAGTAGCTGTTTTAGTTTATAGTTACTAAAATGCTTAATGATATAAAATATGTTAAATCAAAAATTGACTTTAAAGAATAGCACAGAAATTTATTCTGAACTCTATAAAACAGTTTCAAAACAAGGAACATTAGATAGATCATATGGATATTATGCGATATTAACAATTTTAATATTTGGCGGATTTTTCTTTAGCACATATAATATTATATTTACAGACAATTTACTAAAGCTAATTCCATGGATAGTCTTATTTGCATTTTTCAATGTTCAATTAGGCGGTTTATTTCATGATGCAGGACATATGGCCGTATTCAAATCTAAAAAACTTAATAATATTTTTGGCTTTTTGTGCGCTATACCAACTGCAATTTCATTTAGTTATTGGAAATTTTTCCATAGCAAGCACCATACGTATACAAACCAAAAAAATATAGATCCAGATCTAAATTTTCTTTTTGCATTTGAAAGAGGCTCATCAAAAAGCAATAAATTACTCAGATCTTTATGGCAATATCAAACATACCTTTACTTTCCAATAGGTAGTATT
Source organism: Candidatus Woesearchaeota archaeon (assembly GCA_964367265.1). Taxonomy (GTDB): domain Archaea; phylum Nanobdellota; class Nanobdellia; order SCGC-AAA011-G17; family JAFCDX01; genus CAYIXF01. The sequence continues at coordinate 4,229 of CAYIXF010000033.1, read as the reverse complement.
TCTCTCATTATTAGACAATTGAGTAGTATGATTTATATTAAAAATAACTTAAATAAAATTACTTTATTTGAAATTGTTGGTTTTTTTACAGGACTTTCAGTCTTATTTGTTTTACCATTTTTATTTTTTGATTTGACAAAAGCAGCCTTATTCGTTGTTGGTTACAATTTGATAACCGGACTTTACTTCTTCAATATTTTTTCTACTAATCATAATGGTATGCCACAAAATGTAAGTCGAAAAAAGTTTTCATTCTTAGAGCAACAAATTATAACTACACGTGACATTAGTGGAGGTTGGCTTGTTGATTTTATTTTTATGGGCTTAAATCGCCAAATAGAGCATCACTTATTTCCTAATTGTCCTAGGAATAAATTAAAGCTCATAAAGCCTTATGTTAAAAAGATTTGCAATAAATATAAAATACCATTTACAGAAGTTAGTATACTGCAGTGCAATAAGGATATATTATCTAAATTGTACAATGTAGCATTATACTATAGGAAAAAAACAAAACTTTTTGTTTGATTAGAGAATATGAATGTAATCGCACGATTGAGGGATGGAAAAATGGTAGGTAAAATGGGCTTAGACCAACAAATTAAAGAGCTATATGAGGCCAAACCAGCCTACAACTTGATAATTTTGGTCTTTGTGGTCATTTGGGGAGTAGCAGGATATACCGTTTTGCAACTTTCCAACTTTTGGCTAAAGCTACCATTTTATTTTATTATTGGAGCAACATTAAACTCTTTGAGTATTTTGATGCATGAAGCGATTCACGTCAAGCTATTCAAGAATCTAAAGTTGAACCGCTGGGTCGGCTTTATTTGTGCTGCCCCTTCCTTTACAGTGGCGTCAGCCTACAAGGCAGTACATATGCCTCACCATCTCTACGTCCGCGGGGCTAATGACCCTGACGAATTTGAAAACATTACTCGTCATCCTATATTGATTCGACTGGTACTTCTGGTATGGTTCTTTATAGGTTCCTACTTCTACCTGTTTCATATGCCCATAACTGGCTTGAAGCTAGTTGAAAAACAAGAACGCCAAAGGATTATCGAAGAATACTTAGTGCTCTTTTTACTTACTATATTAGTCTTCTTCTTAGTTCCCCTAAAATTTTTGATACAAATTTGGTTAATACCTATTTTGTTCTCAGCACAGATTGCCAATATTCGGGGGCTTTCCGAACATGCCTTTACTTCTGGAGACAAGCCGATGACTTCCTCGCGAACCATTACTAGCAATTGGGTGGTTAGCTTTTTTATGTGTAATCAGAACTACCACTTGGCCCATCATATTTATACGGGCGTCCCATGGTATAACCTAAAAAATTTGCATCACCTTTTGGCTGACAAATTCATCAATGCAGGTTCTTCCATTTATTCATCTTATTTCCTTTATCTTTGGGACGTGTTCAAAGTTTTGCTGAAAAGAGTACATCCCCCCACACATAAACCAGTAACTGGCTATTATCATCACTGGTTGCCAGCTTTAAGTGGAATCATAGAAATTTCAAGTGGAAAGACTTCGCAAAGGAAATAAAACCACTACATTAGTACAAAATCTATATACTCTATTGTTAAGTTTATTTAGGTTTATATATTTAACTTTTAAATTATTTCTGTAACGTGTTCTTTCTTATTAAGCCTTATTATATTATCACAAAAGCTTTCTATCTTTGGATCGTGGCTTACAATAATAACCTGTTTTATATTTAACTCATCTAAAATTAATCTCATTCTATCTAATTGTTCTGATGAAAATCCATCTGTTGGCTCATCCAATATTATCAAATCCTTAGTCTTAATATTACTCATATTATTAATAACTTGATTTAAAGCTAATCTATATGCTAATGCAGCAGCTGTTTTTTCTCCACCGCTTAAGTAATTATAATCAATATCATGGCCATTTTGTTCTATTAAGGGTGTAAAATCTTCATACAGCTTTATCTTAATAAGTTCATTATCAACCAACACATCAAACCATTTTTCAAATAAATCACTAAAATCATTATGTACTTTTATCATAATGTTTTTTTCTATAATTTCTATTAATTTAATAAAATCATCTTCGAGCCAATACTGCAAGCTACTTATGTATTTTAACTTATCTTTTAATTTCAATTTCTTATCTATTTCCTTATTTAATTCCAAGCAAATTTCATTATAATTACTAATATCTTTCTCAAGCTTAGCTTTTTCAATTTCTAATCCAAGTTCTTTATCCTTTAACTCATCTAATTCTTTTTTAATATTTTCATAATCTTTTTCTAAATTTTTGAAAGTTTCTAATTCTTCTAATAACTTAATTTTATTATTATTTATATTGCCTATATCATTTTTAAAAATGCTTACCTGCTTTAGAACCTTTTCTTTAGATTCTTTTTTTTCATTTAATGCATTAATTTTTAATTTTCTTATATCTATATTATATTCTTCTTTTTTTAATAATTCTGAATGTTTTCTTAAATCTCTCAATTTATTTTCGGCTTCTGTTTCTCTTTTTGCAAATAATTTTATATTGTCTTCAAAATCTTTTATATCTTTATTTTCTTTATGCAGCATATTATGTTTGTAATCTTTACTGATATTCTGTTTGCAAATAGGGCATATGTCTAGTTTTGTTAGATTTTCTTTTAATCTTTCAGAATTTTCTTTATTAACTTTAAATCCATTTAATTTATTCCTAACTTCTTTTAATGTATCCTCCATAAATTTTATTTCATTCTCTTTAATAGGAATTAATTTTTTAATATCTTCAATGTTTTTAACAGAATCTTCTTTTAATTCTTCTTCAAGTTCTTTGATATAAGAGTTTAATTCTTTTAAATAATTATTATTTATGGTAATTTGTTCAGACTTATTTTTTAATTCGAAATCTTTTAATTCTATATCTTTATTTATTTTCTTTAATTTTGTTATATCATCTTCTTTTGCTTTTATATTATTTTTATATTCTTTTATATTATTTTTAAGTGTATTTAATTTATCTATAAACTTATTTATATCTGCTTCTTTCTTAGTTAATTCTTTTTGCTTTTCATCCCTTAAATTAATTTTTTCATCTAAATCACTAATTTCTATATCAATTTCTTTTTTATTTTCTTTTAGATGGCCCATATATATCTTTGAATTCTCTTTTATCCTTTTGTATTTATCTATTCCAAAAACCTTTCTTAAGATGTCTAATCTAGATTCTCTATCTGTTAGAAGGACGTGCTTCATCTCCTCTTGGGGGGTGTAAACTGTATATCTATAAATTAATGATTTTGTTTTTGTAAGAAGTTCTTGGGGGTAATTAAGCAAATTTAAAATAGCTTGCTTTAATTCAACTGCAGTAAGTTCATTCTTTTCATTGTTAATGGTAATATACCCAAAATCTTGCTGGATGTTGTTTTTTATTCTTTTTAGTGCCCTCTTTATTGTTACATCTTTATTTTCTATACCAAAATTTAATTCAACATAACCGCTGTTCTTACCATTTCTTAATAGGCTATGCCCACTTAGATTATCTTTCTGCAATCCAAATAATGCAAAATCTACAGCTAAAAGAATACTACTCTTACCACTCCCTATGTCACCGCTAAGCAATGTTCTGCCAAGAGGAAAATTAATTTCTTGATTTAAGTAACTTCTTATGTTTTCAAGTTTTATATTTTTAATTATCATCTTTTAATATTTTATCTACATCTTCTATTATTCTATTCTCGAATGTAACATTTGTTTCCCCCTCATTTTTATCCTTATTTAATATATTTATAAGTTCTAAAATTATTTTCTTTTCTTCATTTTTGTTCATAATTTTTAATTTTCCTAAATTTTCATTTATTATTTCTTCTTCTATATTTTCTCTAATACTAGTTTTGGTATCTTCAAATTCTTTTGCCTTTAGCTTTGTTGTATTTTTTAAAATATAGTAAACATCAAACTTGTTTAATATTTCATTAAAATTTATATCAGATGGCTTGCCTTCTCTTAAAATTCCGGCTATCCTTAAAGTTACTATCTTATCTTTTACATTTTTCTTAGATATATCTAATACTTCTTTTTCTATATCTTTAGGATTCTTATTATCAGCATTTATATCAAAGCTTAGAACGTCTTTTATCTTGATTGGTATGTGTTTTATATTAGTTTCTTTTCCCTTAACCTCAACTAGATACATTCCACCATTTTTTAATTACTCTAATTCCTTAAAGTTATTTGGAAATAATGGAC
>CAYIXF010000032.1:0-6115 GCA_964367265.1 Candidatus Woesearchaeota archaeon | reverse complement strand
AAGCTTTATAAATTAAAATTCTGTAATTCTTATACCCCGCTTAGCTCAACGGTAGAGCGCACGGCTGTAGATAAATTCGCTGCTAGACAACGTATTAACAATGAATGAAAAGCAGATAGCCGTTCCCGTGAATTACAAAATAATCGGGACAGGTTGGGGGTTCAAATCCCTCAGCGGGGATATGCCCGAATGGTGTAGTGGCCTAGCATGTAGCCCTGTCAAGGCTACGACCCGAGTTCGAATCTCGGTTCGGGCGCTTATTTATTTCTCGAAAGCTTTATATACAGGTTCCTAACAAAAATTATCATAAAATGCCTAACCTTAACTTATATTCGCTATTCCCTATAATTCTGACTAAATTTAATATTAAAAACCCAGTCAGAAAACTAAAAAGGGCCCGTAGCTCAGCTTGGTAGAGCACTTGGGATCTTTCAATTTAACTGAAAGAAATAGCGTTATAATGCTTAATCGGTGAACCTTTTAACAAGCTGAAGAAAGCAAGTGGTCGTGGGTTCAAATCCCATCGGGCCCGCTCATTAAAAATGGAAGAAAAAGAAAAGTTTGATATAACACAACATAGTTTAGTACCTAAGCATGTTAAATTAAGCGAAGAAGAAAAAAAAGAAAAACTAAAAAAATACAAAATTTCTCTTAAACAACTGCCCAGTATACTCGATAAAGATCCGATTATTAAATTACTTAACGCTATTCCTGATGATGTAATTAAAATTATAAGAAAAAGCCCAACTGTGGGAGAAAGTTTTTATTATAGGGTTGTGGTACATGGTTGAAAATTATAAAGTTATAATAAAAAAATATTTTGATGAAATAAGTTTTGTACAGTCTAATATAAATTCTTTTAATAATTTTATGGAAAGAGATTTACAAAAAATAATAAATGAAATAGAGGAAATTGTTCCGACGGTTACACCAAAAGATGTTGAAAATTTTAAAATTAAATTTAGCAAGGTAACAATTAAGAAACCAGAAATAACAGAGGCTGATGGAAGTAAAAGAAGGATATATCCTATGGAAGCAAGACTAAGAAAACTAACTTATTCTGCAAGTATAAATATAGATGTTAGTGTTAATGTAGATGGTGTGCAAAGAGAATCATTTACAACAGAAATAGGAAAAATACCAGTTATGCTTAAATCAAAATTATGTCATCTTCACGGATTAAAATATGAAGAACTAATACAAAATGGAGAAGATCCAAACGATTTAGGTGGTTATTTTATTCTTAATGGAAATGAAAGAGTTCTTATCCTAGTTGAAGATTTAATCTCAAATAAATTGTTTATAGAAGAAAATCCATCTGGAGCACCAAGTAAATATATGGCAAGATTATTTTCAGAAAAGGGTTCTTACAGAGTACCGCATACAATAGAACAGATGAAGGATGGTTTAATATATTTAACATTTACTAGATTCAGAAGAGTTCCTATAATAGCCATTATTAAAGCTCTTGGTTTAATAAAAGACCAGGAAATTATGAATTTTATATCAACAAAAAAACAATACGATACTGTTTTTATTAATTTATTTGATAGTGTTGAATTAAAAACAGAAGAAGACGCACTAGAGTCTTTAGCCAAAAAGGTTGGTATAACACAGACGAAAGAGCAAAGATTAGAAAGAACAAGAGAGCAACTTGATAAATATCTTCTTCCCCATTTAGGAACAGATGTTAAAGATAGGATATTCAAAGCTTATAATCTATGTAAACTTATTAAGAAATTCTTAATGATAGCAGAAGATGGTATTGATGTAGAAGATAAAGATCATTACATGAATAAGAGAATAAAATTAAGTGGAGAATTACTAGCTGACTTATTTAGGATAAATTTAAGGACTCTCGTCCAAGATATACTATATAATTTCCAAAGATTAGTTAAAAGAGGTAAGTTCCAAAATATTAGAATAATTATAAGAAATGAACTATTAACCAATAGAATAAAGACAGCACTAGCTACAGGTATATGGGTGGGGGGAAGAAAAGGTATTAGTCAAAATATAGATAGGACTAACTTTTTATCAACGCTTTCACATCTGCAGAGAGTTGTATCCCTACTTGAATCTACTCAAGAGAATTTTGAGGCAAGAGCTTTGCACTGCACTCATTTTGGAAGACTTTGTCCTGTTGAAACTCCAGAAGGAACACCAATAGGATTAAGAAAAAATTTAGCCCTATTAAGTGAAATTACACAAGAAGAAGTCCCTGAAGATAAAATTAAAAAATTACTTGAAGCATATGGTGTAACACCAACCACATAAAAATGATAGACATATTTTTAGATGAAAAATTTATAGGACAGATAAATACTGCAAAAGAATTTATTAGAAAGATAAAGGGCGAAAGGAGAAAGGGTAAACTTCCTTCTACTTTAAATATATTTTATGATGAAGACTTTGATGAAGTGCATATACAGATCTCAAAAGGTAGGGTTAGAAGGCCTTTAATAATCGTAGAGAATGGAGAATCTTTATTAAAAAAGATGCATATAGAACAACTTAGAGCTGCTAAGTTAACATGGAACGATTTAGTTAAGCAGGGCATTATAGAATATTTAGATGCAGCAGAAGAAGAAAATTCTTATGTAGCCATATCAGAAGAAGAATTAACTAAAGATCATACTCACCTTGAAATATCTCCAATAACTATGCTTGGAGTAGTATCGTCACTAGTACCTTATGCAAATTTTGGAAGTAGTTCAAGATTAATAAGGGGAAGCAAGATACAAAAACAAGCTCTTGGATTGTATTCAAGTAATTACTTACTAAGAATGGATACAGACGTAAGTGTATTACACTACCCACAAGTACCGATAACAAAATCTTTTACAACAGAGCTTTGCAACTATGATAAACATCCTTCTGGACAAAATGTAACAATTGCTTTGATGAGTTATGAAGGATATAATATGCAGGATTCTATTATAATAAACAAGGCTTCTATAGAAAGGGGATTAGCAAGATCAACATTCTTTAGGCCTTATGTTGCTGAAGAATTAAGATATAGCGGTGGTCTTAAGGATGATATTATAATACCAGATAAAGAAGTTAAAGGATATAAGTCTGAAAGAGATTACAGGAACTTAGAAGATGATGGAATTGTTTATACAGAGGGAAAAGTTACTGCAGATGATGTTATAATAGGTAAAGTATCTCCTCCTAGATTCTTAATAGAGTTAGAAGAATTTAGTATAGCTGCGAATATAAGGAGAGAAGGCAGTACATCCATAAAACATGGTGAATCAGGTATTGTAGATATGGTTGTAGTAAGTGAAAATGAAGAAGGAAATAAATTAGTGCAAATAAGATTAAGAGATCAAAGAATTCCGGAAATTGGTGATAAGTTTGCTTCAAGACATGGACAAAAAGGAGTTATAGGTCTAATTGTACCACAAGAAGATATTCCATTTACAGCATCAGGTATTACTCCAGATATTATATTTAGCCCACATAGTATTCCTGGCAGAATGACAATAAGTCATTTAATAGAAATAGTTGCTGGAAAAGTTGGTAGTTTATCAGGAAGCTATGTAGATGGAACAACCTTTGATTCAGTAAGCGAAGAACAATTAAGAGATGAATTACAAAAACTTGGTTTTAGAGAAAACGGAACAGAAACAATGTACAATGCTATAACAGGACAACAATACAAAGCAAGAATCTTTATAGGAAATATGTACTATCTAAGACTTAAGCATATGGTTGCTAACAAATTACATTCAAGAGCATCTGGAAAAGTACAATTACTTACAAGACAACCTATTGAAGGAAGAGCTAAGGGTGGTGGTTTAAGGCTTGGAGATATGGAAAAAGATTGTCTTGTTGCACATGGTGCATCTTTATTACTTAAAGAAAGATTTGATAGCGATAAAACAATAATATACTTATGCGAAAGTTGTGGAATGTTTGCTATAAATGACAATATAAAAAATAAAAAGTATTGCCAAAAGTGTGGTAGTAATGTCGAGATTAATGCAATAGAATTAAGCTACGCATTTAAGTTATTGTTAGACGAATTAAAATCTTTATGCATATATCCAAAATTAGTCTTAAGGAGTAAATATTAAAATGGAAGAATATGTATACAAAAAGGTTGATTCAATGGTATTTGGTTTACTTAGTCCTACATTAATTAAGAAAATAGCTTCTGCCAAGATTGTTACACAAGAACTATACGATAAAGAAGGTTACCCAGTAGATGGTGGGTTAATGGACATAAGAATGGGAGTTATAGATCCAGGATTAAAGTGTAAGACATGTGGTGGAAAATTAAAAGAATGCATAGGTCACTTTGGTTATATGGAACTTGCAAGACCAGTTATACATGTTAAATACGTTAAAACTATATTGGACTTCTTAAGAGTAACATGCAAAGAATGTGGTAATATTTTAGCAACACATGATAGATTACAAGCTCATTTAAAACTTATTGAACAAATAGAAAAAGAAGGGGGTAGTGCAGCAAAGAAAAGAGTCATTGATGAATTTGTAGGCGGTTTAAAGACAATTAAAAAATGTCCACACTGTAAAGCTAAAAAAGGAAAAATTAAAGTAGAAAAACCAACTACCTTTTTAGAAGATGGAATAAGATTAAGCCCAATTGAAATAAGGTCAAGATTTGAAAAGATTTCTGATGAAAATGTTTCTTATATGGGCCTAAATTCACAATATGCACGTCCAGAATGGACGATACTTACTATTATCCCAATACCACCGGTAACTGTAAGACCCTCTATAACGCTCGAAACAGGAGAAAGAAGCGAAGATGATCTTACACATAAGCTTGGGGATATAGTAAGAATAAATCAAAGATTATTTGAAAATATAAATGCAGGTGCTCCAGAAATTATAGTAGAAGATTTATGGGATTTATTGCAATATCACGTAACAACATATTTTGATAATAATGTTTCACAAGTGCCCCCAGCAAGACATAGATCTGGTCAGCCACTAAAGACTTTAACAGAGAGGATAAAAAGTAAGGAAGGAAGATTTAGGTATAATTTAGCAGGTAAGAGGGTTAATTATGCTGCAAGAACAGTTATAAGCCCAGATCCTAAAATTAAATTAAATGAAGTTGGAATTCCTAAGGTTGTAGCAATGGATTTAACTATTCCACAGAGAGTTACGGAATGGAATATTAAAGCAATGAAAAAGTTTATTGAAAATGGTCCAACAGTTTATCCTGGAGCAAATTATGTAATAAGGCCGGATGGCAAAAAGAAGCAGATAACAAAAGAAACTAAAGAACAACTATTAGAAGAACTACAACCTGGATACATTGTAGAAAGACATTTGATTGATAAAGATATTTCCATATTTAATAGACAACCTAGTTTACATAGAATGAGTATAATGTGTCATAAAATAAAAATACTTCCTGGAAATTCTTTTAGATTAAATCCAAGCACATGCAATCCCTATAATGCAGACTTTGATGGGGATGAAATGAATTTACACATTCTTCAAAATGAAGAGGCCAGAGCAGAAGCAGATATGTTAATGCAAGTTCAACACCATATAATCACTCCAAAAAATGGATTAAATATAATAGGTTGTATAGAAGATGCTGTAACAGGTAATTATCTATTAACAAAATATTTAAAATTCAGCAAGGAAGATGCAATAAATATCTTAATTTCTATTGGTATAGAAGATTATGATAAGTTAAAAAAATTTGGCAAAGAGGTAGATGGTAAACAGATCTTTAGTGTATTATTGCCTAATGATTTTGATTTCATAGGTAAGTCTAAAGATAACCAGCCAGTTATTATAAAGAAAGGTAAACTTACAGAAGGTATAATAGATCAGGCAACTATAGGGGAAGAAAATGGTGCATTGATAAGGGCCCTCTATTACAAGTATAAGGAAGATATAGGAATAGAAATATTATGGAAAATATTTAGTCTTGGTATAGCAACACTACTCAATACAGGATTTACTACAACAATTGGAGATACAGATTTAACCCTTAAAGTAAAAGAAAAATGTGAAGAATCTATACAAGAAGCTGAGAAGGCTGCACAAAAATATATTTATCAATATAATTCTGGAAATTTAACTGCAGCACATGGAATGAGTATTAAAGAAACTGTTGAAA
>CAYIXF010000031.1:0-6144 GCA_964367265.1 Candidatus Woesearchaeota archaeon | reverse complement strand
GTTTACAGCAGATAGAATTTTTTAAACGAATGAAGAAAAAGAGATGATCTTTAAATATTAATAAACTTTATAAATAGAACTTATACAAATTTTCCCATGGATAAGAAATTTGAAAAAGATATGGCAAAAGAAATATTAAATTTAATTAATCAATACAATAAACTATCAGATAAAAAAGAAGTAAATAAAAAATTAAATGAATTAACACATGAGTTATATTATAAAAAACAAAATATTATTTCGCAAAAGATGATAGATCTTGCATTAGCTATATTATCATTTACAAGTGCTTCTTTAAAGGGCGGGCATTATCAGGACCTAACAGAATTTATACCTGACTTAGAAGAAATAATTAATTCATAATTTTGATTAAACTTTTCTTAAAAGTTTATTTAACTAGCTTTACCAATACTAAATTTAAGAACAGCCATTCCAGCTTTTGCATAAGCATTAAATTGTTTTAAGTTTTTTACTTCTAATAACTTTTTAAGCATCATCTTAGGCCTAAAGTAATATTCTCTATAAGCCTTTCTTTGCATCTTAATCATTAAATCATATTTACTATCTTTATACTCAAACAATGGCTCATTAAATGCATTAAAGTCTTCCCATTTAGTTGAAAATACCTTTCCTTCCTTCATTATTTTTTCATAATAAGGACTTCCAGGAACAGGAGTATAAACTTGGAATTGTGCAATATTCAAATCAAGCTCTTTAGCAAAATTAATTGTATCCAACATTTCTTTTTCTCCTTCTCCTTCATTGCCAAACATAAAGAAGCCTTCTGTTATTAATCCAGCTTGCTTAGCCCACTTAACAGACTGTTTTATTTGTTCTTTTGTTTCTCCCTTTCTCATAGTTTTTAATATTTCGGGATTTCCAGATTCTATGCCAAATGCTACTAAATAAAATCCAGCCCTTCTCATCTTCTTGAGCAAAGGTAAAGTTACTCTATCTGACCTAATGCCATTACCTGTCTTTAACTCTAGATCATAATTTTTTTTAATTAGTTTATCACATATTTCCTCAACTCTTGGAGCCATAAAAGTAAAATTATCATCTAAAATATTTAATTCTTTAACATGGTATTTATTTACTAGCTCATCAATCTCTGCTAAAACATTATCAGGACTTCTGTATCTAAATTGTTTTCCTTGCGTTCTAAAATTACTACAAAAGCTACAACTATAAGGGCATCCTCTTGAAGTCATTATTGTAGCAAAAGGATATCTTCTTACTCCGGGTGTCCAATATCTATCTAATGGCAATAAATCTCTTGCTGGAAAAGGTAAAGCATCTATATTTTGTATTAAAGGTCTTGGACCATTAACCTTAATCATTCCATTTGGTCCCTATATGCTAATCCTAAAATTGTATTAAGTTGTTTTCCTTGTGCTAATTCCTGCATTATTTCTTCAGCTTCACTTACAATACAATAATCAATCTCTTTACACTCTTCTAAAGTTCTTTGTGGCTCCATAGTTGGATGTGGTCCACCAACAGCTACCTTTGCATTCAAAACTTTTTTAGTAATCTTTGCAATATTATAAGCTTCCATTATTGTATTTGTAGTAGCAGCCATTGCAACTAAATCAGCATTACTCTTTGCTATTGCCTTCTCAGTTTGCTCATCATTATATCTCAATGCAGCTAAATCTAAAACTTGAACTTCAAATCCATTATGCCTTAGATAACTAGCAATATATGCTAGCCCTAAAGGAGGCAATATCATAGTGGCTTCTTCAGAAACATAACTATAAACTTTCAAATAATTAGGAGCTATTAAAAGTACTTTTTTAAACATATTACTTCTATATTCTATAAATAATAACTCATTTATAAGTCTTCCTAACTATAAATATATTTATGTAGCTCATTCATATTTAAGTCCATATGCTTGCCATTTTTTTTGATAATATAGAATGCCTTCATATCTCTCATCTTAGGATCATAACCATGCATTCCATTAACTTTATTTCTTTGCCAATAATTTGGGAAAAAACACACTCCTGGATTAGCTAAATAAATATAATCGCCATACTTTTTATTCCATTTTATTAATTTACATTTACTCATCGGCATTTCTTTAGGCTTTTCTCCATAATATCTAGCTAAAGTTGAGTCTATAAAACACTTCTCTGTTTCAGGAACCTTAACAAATTCTTTAATATCCAACATACCATGATCGCTCATTATAATATCCCAATCAATTTTCCTTAATATTTTATCCAGTCTCTTTACTTCGTTAATAACATTTCTTGACTTAGTTCCATATTTATGTGCAATTCCATCTAATTCATGAAAAGCTTTATACCTTATCTTTACATCCTTATGCAATGGCCTTTTTACATCAGTATCAAACAAATGTAATTTATTTAAAGGAATATTATTCGTTCTAAATAATTGCCATCCATGCAATAAATTCCATAAATTTAATAAAACGTCAACAGGAAATCTTCCTAAAAAAGCAAAGTACTTAATCCATCTCCAAGAACTATTTTTAGTGTAATAAAAAAATGCTAAAATATTTGACTTACCATGAAAGAAGGTATCCATTCCACCCCAAAATCCAAGAGGGGTTTCTAATCTCCCATGCTGATATTTTCCAGTACATTCTTTTAAATAAGTTGTATAATTCTTTGCATATTCTGTTTTTAGGCTATCCAACATTACAACAGTTTTCATTTTTATAACAACCTTTGTTCACAATATAATCCATAAGCCTTTAAAGCTCTTTCCCTTAAATACCAAAAATCTTTTCTATCTATCTTAATAAATTTCTTTAACTCGTAATAAGCCTTATCTAAATAAGCTTTATCTTCTAAAGATTTTAATAAATAATAAATCGGTAAAACTAATCTTAATCCAACATCCTTCCAGCTAAGCAATGGCCTAACATAAAATTTGTCATTTTTTCTTAAAATATTAAAGTAAAGTAAATTTAATCCGTATTGCAATGGAAATAAATTAAAGCCAATCTTTTCTTTTAAATAAGGTTTAACATATACATAAGGTAATTTTTTGTTAATTAAATATTCTATATTTCCTTTGCCTAAAAATTTATGTAAATAATATTCAAAAACAATTGATATATCATTAAATGCTTCATTCCATAAAGCTTTATAATCTACATTAAAATTAGGTCTTACTTTAAAATTAGAAGCCTTCTCAACCTTATCTGCTAAATTTGGTATCTTTTTATATAAATCTGGAAAATCTTTTTTATAAATTTTCTTGAATAATTTGCTTCTCTTTAATACGGACGGTGCAAACTTTCTATCCAAAATCAATAAAGCCTCACAAATTGAAATATAACATTTATAACTCCAAAATATTAATGCTTTTCTCTGATCTTCATTATAACTCTTTCTTAATCCAAGAAGCATAGTATGTATCTTGTTAGATAAATTCCTTAATCCCTCAGATAATGGAATATTCTTGGCTTTTATTTCCTTAATTCTATTAAGCACATTCTTATCTCCATAAATTACTTGCCCGCCATATTTTAATTCATAATATCTTTGTATACTCATTAATTTACTTAAATCATTATAAGGAATGCATCTTACATCTACATGGAAAAATTTCTTAGCATGATATCCTTCTTCAGGATAATAAGCAATTTCTAATCCACCCACCCCGATCTTTTTAGAAGCATTAATAGAAATCTTATCTAATTCTTTATCACTTAATTTTCTCTTAGTTACTATATAAAGATCAAAATCATTAAAAGGAACCGGCTTACCCTTAACAAATTGTATACTCCCTTCTCCTTTTCCAAATCCACCAAATAAAATTATGGAAATAATATCGACATCTTTTACAAAACTATTTATTATTTTATTTAAATAATTCTTTTCTATATACTCATCTACCTTACCACCATAAATAGTATATTTACCCATGTAATAATCCCCTTATCAATCCAACACCATAAGCTATATGCAAGATAAGGAAAATAAAAGGTAATAAAAATATTGCAAGAAAATCTTTATTTTTAATACCTAAGTAAATAGAATTAAGTACGGCTATTAAAGTATAAATATAAAATGGAATTAAATAGAAATTATAAATAAAAGTCAAAGGTAAAAACAATAAATAAATTACAAGAATAGATGGTAATAAAAACACAAGACTAATTTTTGTTTTACTTATTCTTTCCTTCTTTACTCTTGTTAAACCATATCTATAAAATTGTTTGAAAAAACTAATTAAATTTGGTCTTCTCCTGTGATAAACAATAATGTCTGGAGAATAAGCCAATCTAAATCCGTTCTTCTTGTCTCTTGAAAAAAATTCTGGATCTTCACCAGGATAAAGTCTTGTATCAAACCCCCTAATCTTTTTAAAAACATTTTTCTTAACAAAACAGTTTGCACTACTTAAACTAAATTCGTCTGCATCTAAATCTAATTCTTTTTTACTATACCTCTTACGCATCCTATGTGTACCAAAATATGAGGCAAATGCATAACCACAAACTCTTGCAAAAAATTTATCATTTTTAGGAGTTAACTGCGGTCCACCCACAATATCTATTTTTTGATATTTTTTAAAAAAGTTTTCTACATTTTTAATTATATCTTTATCAACAATAGCATCATCATCTATAAATCCGATTATCTCTCCTTTGGCCTTTTTAATACCCCTATTTCTATTTTCAGAAGGATTCTTGCCTATTTCTGTTATTATCTCATATCCCCCATATCTAATCTTTTTTAATGACTGCAATACTTCAGCATTTCTATCTGGAGCTACAGGAACAACAAAAGAAAATTTAATCTTCATATTTCCACCCCATAGCAAAATACCATCCTAAAATCCCAGGAACTATAGTGGAAATTATAGAAGCTACAATTGACATTGTAACAACATCAGCTGCTGGAATATTAAATATACTGAACAAAGTAATTAGCGCAGCTTCTCTAGTCCCTAATCCACCAATAGTTATTGGAACTAAGCTTACTAATGTAGCTAAAGATAATATGGTTATAAATAATATGTAAGGCATAGTAATATTTAATGCCCTTCCAACTATATACGTAGTTGTAAAAGCTAATGCTAATGAAATAATTGCAATTAAAAATGGAATAAAAATGGTCTTTATTTTTGGCATATTACCATAAAATGAATCAAAAGTTACTATTGCTACTCTCTTAAATCTTTTTTGTATAAAAAATTTCCAAACAAGTCTTAATATAAATCTGCTTCTTTTTTTATTTAGAAAAAAAATAAATAAACCTACAAGTAAAACGAAAAATGTAAATGCTAAAGTAAATAATCCACTTATTTCATTTAATAATAAAAAAGATCCAATAACTGCAAATAGACAAATAGACATAAAATCTAAAACTTTATCTATAACGATGCTAGAACTACAAGCCCCAAAATGCTTCTTAATTTTATCCTTCAAATAAAAAACCCTAATAAAAGTTCCAAGTCTCCCGGGGGTAATTCCTCCATAAAACATTCCAATTAAGTCTATCTTAAACAAAGTCCAAAAGTCTAATATAATGCCTTGATTTTTTAGTATTATCATCCATTTTACAATTGGCGGGATTAATGCAAAAAAAGAAACTGTAAATGCTATAATTATTAAATAAACATTAATACTAAAAACACTTTCTAAAATTTTATCTAAGCCTATTCTAAATATTATATATATAAAAATTAAAATTCCTATAAAAGGTAAAATATTTTTAAATTTCATTTTATAAAATCCATATTAAACTCGAAAATATTAGTTCAATAAATATCACAAAATAAGTTATTTGTTTTTCTGTAAACTTCCCAGTTCTTGTTAATATATGGGGTATAGAATAAACTTCTTTATATTTAGAATAAATCTTTCCATTTTTCCAATATCCTATACTTTCTTTTTTAAATCTTCCTCGTGCTTTCAATAAAAATTCTATAAAAAAAGGAATAGCTGCAATAAATGCTGCTTTCTCTATATTTCCAAGTATTGCAATAACAGCAAACACTCCTCCAAGCAAATAAGTTAATGAATCTCCAGGCAATATCTTTGCAGGATATTTATTATAATAATAAAATGCAATCAATGCTCCTAAAGTTACCGCTGCTATAACGGCTGCATTTTCTCTATGATTAACATAAGCATACAAACCAAGCATAAATGTATAA
>CAYIXF010000030.1:0-6997 GCA_964367265.1 Candidatus Woesearchaeota archaeon | reverse complement strand
TCCATTTCTTCTGATTTTGAAAATACCCCTAATAAAAGTACGAATGATATCGAAACTATAAGCAGTAATACTATGTTTGGAAGGGCTAAATTTAGGGCTGTGACAACTCTATTTGTAGCTACAACAAGTAATGCAAGTACAAAAGACACCATAGAATTAAGGTTCTTTTTTGGCTTTCCGTCTTCTGCGCCTAGTATTTTTGATTTTTCAAGTATGGCGAAAACTATGGTAAAAACGAGTAAAAATGGAAGTACTACATCAAATAAGCCAAAATTTCTAAAAAAGTCTATTGCATTTTGCAACGGCGATGCCATAAATTACAAAATGGTAGTTTATATTTAAAAGTTGTGTTTTTGGGTCCTATTAGCTTATTGTTGATAATAGCCCAACAACTACCGGAAGACTTTATCTATCTATTTAATAGCTAACTTAATTTATATAATGCATCCTTAATAATATTTTTAAACAATAGATTTATATTAAAATACATGAAAGAAAGGCGTAAAAAAGATTTTTTAGGATTGATTATCTTTAAAGGATTCTTTCTTATTTTTTTACTTTTTGGCATTAATGCATTTATTGCTTTTGGAATATTCTCATCAGCAAATGAAGATACTTCAAAAATACTTGTAAGTTGGGCAATTTTAGATATATCTTTAATATTAATCCTTTTCAAAACGAATATTATTCGTATTAAAGAAATTTTATTCTCTTTACTTTTTATAGTTATTCTTATACTTGCTTATTTTATTCCTATAATTCCTAATCTTTCTCAAGAAGCAATGGATTTAAATCTAAATATCTCATCACAATATGATAATAAATATGATTATGCAGAACAACTTTTCTATACTTTAGAAAAAAAGTGGACAAGCCCAACTAGAGAATATCTTATCCAACCACACAAAGTATTTATTGTAAAAAGTCCAGCATATTTCTGGGAAATTGAAGGGTATGTTCCAAGTAACATTCAAGCACAGATTTATCGTAAAATGCTTTTGATGAGTGGCAGGTTTACTCCAAATGAGGTTACATTTCATCATGGTTCTTGTACAAACTCACCACATGGATATATAACAATACATCATTACGAAAAAGGTGAAATTTGGGTGGATTTCTGGGCAATCGATCAATTTTTGGAATATAAATTTGGGATGAGAGCATTTTTCCCATGTGATAAATTGATTGGACAAGCTTTTAGATAGAACAACAAAAAAATTAAATTAACTCTTATTCTTCTTCAGAAAATTCTTCTTTTTCCGGCTCTATTGCGGGAACAGCTGATTTAGATACAATCATTATGTTATCAATAGATTTAACAAATTGGTGAGGTACTATAACGCCCTTTGCACCACCTAAAACTCTGCTCAAATATGAATTCTTGCCAGATCTAATACGCCATCCATGTACCTTATTCCCCAAAATCTGAGCTTCTTCTACTATTCCAAAGAATGTTCCTTCATCTGTGTAAACATGCATATCTTCCATATCTGTTATCCTTTTAGTTTTTAATACCATTTTTTATCCACCGCATACGGCTCCCATTTTAATTTTTTCCGCCTGGTCCGCCTTTTCTCATTAGCTTCATATTATCCTCCCTTATATACACAATATTTTTAAGTTTATGTTATTTTTTTTATGTATGAGGAAGTATAAAAATTTAACTGTTATAGGAACTTCGCATATTTCTATAGAAAGCGTTAAGGAAGTTGAGAACAATATATTAAAAATTAAGCCTGATGTTGTTGCTTTAGAATTAGATAGATTAAGATTTGAAAGTTTAATATACAAAAGAAAGAAAAAGTTTAGATTAAGGGATATAAAGGAGGTTGGATTTAAGGGATTTTTATTTAATTTGCTTGGAAGCTATATTGAGAAGAAACTAGGAAAGATAGTTAATGTAGCTCCTGGAAGTGACATGAAAAAGGCTGTTGAAACTGCTTATAAAATAAAAGCAAAAATTGCTTTAATAGACCAAGATATTAAGATAACACTAAAAAATTTAAGTAGAAAGATAGATAGAAAGGAAAAAATAAAATTCTTTATGGATTTGATAAAGGCTTTAGTTGGTAAAGGTAAGGTTAAATTCGATTTGAAAAAAGTTCCTAGTAGTGAATTAGTAAGGAAATTAACAAATAAAGTTAAAAAAGAATATCCAAATGTCTATAAGGTATTAATAGAAGAAAGAAATCAGGTTATGGGAAAGTATTTATATAGATTGGTGCAAGATTATGATAAAGTTGTTGCTGTTGTTGGTGCTGGTCATGAGGAGGATATAATAAAGGAAATTAAAAAATGGGAATCTTTACAAAAGAAGAGATAAGAGCTTTAATAATTTCTATTTTTGTTTTAGGTATAGTTTTTGGATTGGATGATAAAAGAGAAGTATTTCAATTTAGTTATTGGGTATTGAATTTTTTAAGAGTTTTAATTATTGTTAGTATTATATTAGTGTTAAGGGAGCATGTTAGAAAGATTATTGCTGGGAAATTTTATGCAGAAACTGAATATAAAATATGGGGTATAACAAGAATTGGTTTTGGTAAGGGTGCAAAGTTACCTATTAAGTTGTTTAGATTTGAAGTTAAAAGTATATGGTTGGGGGTGATATTGCCTTTGTTAGTAAGCATAGTCTCATTTGGTAAGGCTTATTTTCCTGTTGTTGGTATGTTTGATGTTAAAGGGGACGTTGTTAAAAGAATTGGGAGGAGATTTATTAAATTAACAGAATTTGAAACTGCATTAATTGCATTGAGTGGTATAATAGTAAATATAATTTTAGTATTATTTTTTAGCATATTTAATAAATTTATTAATTTTAATCAGTTCATTAGTATAAATATGTGGATTGCTATGTTTAGTTTCCTGCCTTTGGGAAATTTAGATGGTAGTAAAATATTCTTTAATTCTATTTTGCTTTATATCTTAAGTTTGGCTTTTACTATTTTTATATTTATTTTAATTCCTTATCTTGGATTGGTATCAACTATAATACTTAGTATTATTTTTGCTTTAATAGCAACTTTTGCTTATTTTAAATTGTTTGAATATAAATAGTTAAACTTATAAATAAATTAATAATAATAAATTTATGCAAGCAATAAATATAAGATTTAAGAATCTTGCTGTAAGTAAGATTGATAATGGTCATAAGAGCTTAGATTTGACGTTTAATTATTTGGTTAATGGCAATCCGTATTCTTTAACAAAGAGATATGTATTAACTGATGGTTCTATAAATTTTGTTAAGGGTGTAATGAATGAAATAAAGAAAGGTGTTAGGGAAAAATTTTCAAAACATTCTGATGACATAATAGAAGGGATTGTTACTATAATATTTGGGGAAAGGGAACTTGGTGAAACAGAGGAAAAATTAGTTAATGGTATACAAAGAATAAAAAGTAAGTTAAATGATTTCAAAAGAACTAGTTATAGCGGTGATTATTTGAATAAATTTCATGAAATAAATAGCATGATTATTGATATTAAATAACTATAAATTATCCAAAGGGCTCTTTACCTTTTTAAGTTGTTCTGTTGAAACTTTAGTGTAACGTTCTGTTGTAGATATTGAGGAATGTCCCAATAGAGTTTGTATAATTCTTATATCTATCCCGGCTTCAAGTAAATGCGTTGCAAATGAGCTTCTTAGTATATGGCAATAAACTCTTTTTTTAATACCTGCATTAAGTGCTGCTTTACTAACTATCTTTTGTGCTTGTCTTACTGTTATATGATCATTTTTGCTTGGAAATAAATAAGCATCACTTTTAAGACTAGTAAGATACTCTTTTAAATGTTGTATGAATTTATCAGAAAGTATAATATGGCGATCTTTTTTTCCTTTTCCAGACCTTACTTTGCCAATTTTTTCATTTAAGTTTAAATCATCTAATTTAAAAGAAACACATTCGGAAACTCTTAATCCCGATGAATACATGAATTCTACCAATAATTTGTGTTTTGGATTTTTTATTACATCAAGTAAAATCTTTATTTCTTCTTTTGTTAGCGCTTCTGGAATCTTTTTTTCTAATTTT
Organism: Candidatus Woesearchaeota archaeon; assembly: GCA_964367265.1. Taxonomy (GTDB): domain Archaea; phylum Nanobdellota; class Nanobdellia; order SCGC-AAA011-G17; family JAFCDX01; genus CAYIXF01. The sequence goes on along the minus strand of CAYIXF010000030.1, from coordinate 2,957 downwards.
GGTGGTTTTATATCTGCAAATAATTCTTTTTTCTTTAAAAGCTCTTCATAAAAAAACCTTAATGCGGATATTGTTAAGTTAATTGAAGCTGGTTTAAGTGATCTTTCTGATATTAAATGGGCTAAATAAGATTTTATGTCATTTTGTGTAATTAAGTTTGGTTGTTTTTTTATAAAATCTGAAAATTTCTTATTATGGAAAATATATGCACTAACAGTTTTTTGTGAGAATCCTCTTAATTTTAATTCTGTTTCTAGGTTTTTGAACATATTAAATGTTTAACTCAACTTTTTTATTATCATATTTTGTTAATGTTCGTAAAAATTTGAATCTTCTATAGTACCGATAAATAATATTTGCTATTTCATCTGCTTTATTAACTATTGGAAGTAATATATCTGCATTTTTTACAAATACAAAATTTTCTTGTGATACTCTTTGTTTTAATTCCTTTGAAACTATATAGGAAATATCGTATCTTAAGCAATTTTTTTCTTCGCCATCTATAATAACGTGGGTTTCTTTTATATTACGATCAAAAGAAAGTACTAATGTACTAATGATGGATGATTTTATAGCATGAGGACCTAACTTTTCAACATGTTTTTTCTCTACAAGCAAAAATCTATAATCCCTATCTCGTAATATTGACTCTATTGTGTTATGCGCCTTTCTTTTTTTAATTTGTTTATATTTTAGAATATCTGTTGGTCTGTCAGAAAACACAGCAACATAAATTTCTGGATATCTTCCGTGGTTAGATTCATCTATACCAATGAAATATTTTTTAGTTAATACTTCTAGTGGATGGATTACTTTCACCTCTTTTTTATATGTTCGTTTAAGTTTAATTATACGAACATATATAAAAATCTTTTTATCCCTGTTTTAATAGAATTAAATCTAACAAACATCACAAACATTATTTGTTTTCTTTCTTGCTTTTTTCTTTTGTTTAGCTTTTTTCATTTTATCCTAAATTTATTGTTCCATTAGTGATAAGAATAAGCAACCAGCCTAAGCTTACCAATAATAAACCTATTAATAATCTAATAAATCCTCTTGATTTCTGTTTCCATTTTTTAATCTTGTGCAATTTAACACCAGCAGCAACCAAAAATAAAATAAGTATTAATGGAGCTATAAACACTATATTATATAATACCAATAATAAAAATGCTGTAAAATTAAAATATTGCGAAAGTAAAGTAATTATTGCTAAATATGGTGCTCCAGTACAAGGGAGTTCAACTCCAGAAACAAATGCCCCTAAAAATATTACCCCAAATACTGTTGAATTCTTACTATATTTGTCAAGCTTCTTTGAAAATCTTACTGGTATGCTTAAAGAAATACCTCTTCCATACCAAAAGAAATCCTTAATTTCTAAAATACCCGCAAAAACAATAACTGTACCAATAGTTAACGAAACATATTCAGCAACCCATAACGGGATAGTTGAAAGAAAATAGAGTAATCCCAAACCAGCAAGCAGATAGGTAGTAAACACAGCAAAAATGTATAAGCTTCCCAAGAAAAGCATTCTTTTTAAGCTTTTTCCAGCAGATAGCATTACCGAAATCATTAAAATTAAGACACCAATAGCACATGGATTAATTGAGTCTATTGCAGCAGTTACAAGCACTATGCCCAATGTTGGTAAACCTTCAACTACCATATCTTACATCTCCTCTTTTTAATGCTACCCTATATGTTTCACAGATATGTTTTGTTTTATCCTTTTCCTTCCCAAATTCTATTATTATGCAATCTCCTGGCGGAATTAAAGACTCTGGAGAAATAATATAATTTTCAAAATTAATTAATTTTTCCTGTTTAACAAGGCCATTTTCTGTTTTATAAACAAATGCTTGTAATTTTCCCACATCACTATTGCACTTATCACCATTTGTAACTTTTATTATATCCCTGTCGGTAGGTATAATCATGTTATGCCCTGTTAGTTCTCCTCCAATAAACCTAAAAAAATTATGTAAATCGATATTATATTTATCTACAACTACGCCTTCTATATGTATTCTATTATCGCCATGTTCATGAAGCAATGGGCTTCCTATTTTATTAGAAGTTCCACTTGGGTTTATTATGTCTATTTGCTCATCACAAATATATACTTCAAAATCTGCATGCCAATGAATTGGTCCTTTTGTTTCTGATATTATATTAAGATATATTGTAGAACCTGCTAAGTAGAATGTTGCAAGAATTATCGGTATGGTAATTGCTATAAAAAGTAACCATTTAATCTTTTCTGTTTTATTTTTATAAAATATTGAAAATAATGTTAGTACAACAACAATTACTGCTACTATAAATATATAATTTAATGAGTTAGATATTAGAATATTATCTATAGTTAGTATTTCTAGGTCTTCTACATGAGCATTTGCTATATTTATAAGTATTATAAGAACTATTAAATACATTAATGATTTTTTAAATGTGCCAAGCATGTACACCATCTTTTTGATACCTTTTTACTTTTGGATCTATACTAAGTGACCAAGCTTCGATTCCACCTTCCATATTCTTCACATTTTTAAAACCTTTTTGTCTTAAAAATCTTGTTGCATGTAAACTTCTTCCACCACTATGACAATGAGCTATTATTGGTTTTTCTTTATTTAGTTCTTGAAATCTCTTTGATAATTGGTCTAATGGAATTAAGATTCCTTTGATATTAGAACATTCATATTCATAAGATTGACGAACATCTAAGATTATAGAACCTTTATCTATATCTTTTTTACATTGTACTATGTCTTGGTTAATGTTTTGATCATATTTTGTTTGTGATAGAATGTAGTTGCAACTAATACACTTCATATCATTTATTTCTCCTTTACAAATAGGGCAGTTCATTTTTATAGCTTATTTATTTGGTTTGCTAGTTTTATATCTTTTTCTGTAATTCCTGATTCTGAATGCGTTGATAA
>CAYIXF010000029.1:0-7071 GCA_964367265.1 Candidatus Woesearchaeota archaeon | reverse complement strand
GATGGTAAAGACTTTGTAGATAGTTATCTAAAAATATTGGCTGCTGGTGGTTCTGATAGTCCTAAAAATATACTAAAGAGTGCAGGAATAAATATAGAATCAAGAGCATTTTGGCAATCAGGATTTAATGTAATAAAAGAATTGGTTAATGATTTATCTAATTAACGGAAAGGTTTATATATATTTTTAAGCCTGTTAAGGTTATGAAACGTATTTATACAGCTGATATTACTCCAAAGCTAAATAATAAAGAAGTCTTCTTGCAAGGTTGGATTCATGAAATAAGAGACCTATCTAAAGTTAAATTTATTATACTTAGGGATGATTCTGGACTAATACAACTTATAATTAAAGATAAAAGCGACATAATAAAATTACCTAAAGAGTCCATTATAGAAGTTTCAGGCATAGTTATAGCCAATAAACAAGCTCCAAATGGTGTTGAAGTTATAATAAAAAAATACAAGGTATTATCAGAAGCTGAACAAAACTTACCAATTCAAGTAGTTGAAAAGGGTAAAATAGAAACTAACTTAGCAAAAAGATTAGACTTTAGAAGCATTGACTTAAGAAAACCAAAAGTTCATGCCATATTCAAAATACAAGCAGCTTTAGTAGAGGGGATGCAAGAATACTTACAAAAAGAAAACTTTACACAAGTATTTACGCCTTGTATAATGGGCACTGCCTCTGAATCTGGAGCAGAGGTTTTTCCAATAGTTTATTACAACAAAGAAGCATTTCTAAGACAAGATCCACAGCTTCATAGACAACTAACTATTCTTGGAGGTATTGAAAAATTATATGATATTGGGCCAAGTTGGAGAGCTGAAGTTAGCCATACAACAAAACACTTAAGTGAACATAGAACATGTGCAGTTGAATTTGCTTTTATTAAAGATGAGATTGATGTTGAAAGAGTAGAAGAACAATTGATTATTTCAGCTTTAAAAAAAGTTAAAGAAAAGTGTAATAAAGAATTAAAATTATTTAATATAGACATAACTATTCCAAAAGCACCATTTCCAGAACTTAGATTTCCAGAAATTTATGATATACTTAAAAAATTAGGTAAAAAAATTAATTATGGAGATGATATAGATAGCGAAGCAGAGAAATTGCTTAATGAATACGTAAAGAAGAAATACAAAAGCGAATTTTATTTTATTAATAGATTTCCAAGTAAGATTAAGCCATTTTATGTTATGAAGGTTGATGAAACCCCAGAATGGGCTCGCAGTATAGATCTTTACTACAACGGCTTAGAATTAAGTTCAGGTGGTCAGCGTGAGCATAGATATGGAAAGCTAATGCAGCACGTTAAAGAAAAAGGAATGAAACTTGAAAATATAGAATGGTTTATAAAATTTTTCAAATATGGGGTTCCTTCACATGGTGGTTTTGCAATAGGCATAGAAAGATTAACTCAGATGTTATTAAATTTAGAGAATGTAAGAGAAGCTGTATTATTTCCAAGAGATCCAGAAAGATTAACTCCATAAAATGAAAATAGATAAAGAATTAATTTTAAATGTAGCAAAAAATGCCAGATTAAATTTAACAGAAGAAGAAATAGAAGAATTTTTACCACAATTTAAAGAGATTTTAAATACATTTTCTAAGATTGATAAAGTTAAAACAAAAGATGTTAAAGCATCATTCCAACCGATAGAACTGAAAAATGTTTATAGGGAAGATGAAATTAAAAAATGTTTATCGCAAGAAGATGCTTTAAAAAATATAATACATAAAAAAGATGGATACTTTAAAGGGCCAAAAATAATTTAATAAATGAAAGTAAAAGAGTTTATTCAAGAAGTTAAATCTGGAAATATTGACACAGAAGAATATATCACAAAAGTAATTGAAGAAGCAAAAAAAATTAACCAAGATTACAATTACTTTAATAAAATTATTGAAGAGCCTATTGTAAATAAGAATGGTAAAATAGCAAGCCTTCCTATTTCTGTAAAAGATTGCATATGTGTTAAAGATGTTGAGTCATCTGCAGGCTCAAAGATCATAAAAAATTATATTCCACTTTTCAATGCAACATGTGTGCAAAATGCTATTAATGAAGGTGGTGTAGTAATAGGCAAAACATCACAAGATGAGTTTGGTTTTGGTGGATTTAATGTTAATGTTGGAATAGATTTTAAAATTCCACTTAATCCATTTGATAAGGAAAGGGTTACTGGTGGTTCATCTGGTGGAGCTGCTGGTTATACACAAAAAACTAAGTATGCACATATTGCGATTGCTGAAAGTACTGGCGGAAGTATAGTAAATCCAGCTTCATTCTGCGGAGTTGTTGGATTATGCCCAACTTATGGATTAGTCTCTAGGTATGGGTTAATAGACTATGCAAATAGCTTGGATAAAATTGGCGTAATTGCTAAGAATGTTGAAGATGCAGCACTTGGCTTAGATATAATTAAAGGTTATGATAAAAATGATTCAACATCAGCTAAGAATAATTTTCAATTAACAAATTTTCTTGGAAAAGATATAAAGGGAATTAAGATAGGAGTTATTAAGGAATCATTAAACGTTGACAAGCCAGTTAAAAAGGCAGTTGAAAATTCAATAGATAAATTAGAAAAATTAGGAGCAAAAGTAAAAAATATTTCTTTACCTTTAACAAATAAATATGGAATTGCATGCTATTATTTAATTGCAATGACAGAAGCTTCTACTAATCTAGCTAAATATTGTGGTATAAGATATGGATTAGAAGAAGATTTAGGAAAGAATTTTAATGAATATTTTTCTGATGTAAGAAGCAAGGGATTTGGAAAAGAAGCAAAAAGAAGAATTATACTAGGGACATTTGCAAGAATGGCAGGTTTTAGAGATGCTTATTATCTCAAAGCAGCTAAGGTCAGAACTTTAATAATTGAAGAGTATAAAAAAGCCTTAAAGAATTTTGATATATTATTAAGTCCAACAATGCCAATGATAGCTCCAAAATTTTCAGATATATTAAAATTAACACCATTGCAAAATTATATGATGGATATATTAACAGTTGGTCCTAATTTAGCAGGATTACCACATATAAGCATCCCATGTGGATTTGAAAAGAATATGCCTATTGGCTTAATGTTAATTGCAAATCATTTTGATGAAGGTAAATTAATACAGACAGCTGATGCTTATGAAAGAAAATGACATAATTATAGGATTGGAAGCGCACATCCAGCTCAATACAAAAAGCAAACTTTTCTGTAATTGTCCAACTGATGCAACAGATCCAAATACTGCAACCTGTGAGGTCTGCCTCGGACATCCGGGTTCTAAGCCAAGATTAAATAAAAAAGTAATAGATTATGCAATTGAACTTTGTTTAGCATTAAACTGCAAAATATTACCAGAAATATTTTTTTCAAGAAAAACTTATTTTTATCCAGATATGAGTAAAAATTACCAAATTACTCAATTTGAAATTCCATTAGGCAAACAAGGAAAAATAAAATTAAGTACGGGAAAGGAAATCAATATAACAAGAGTTCATATGGAAGAAGATCCAGCTAAACTAGTGCACGAATCAGGAATTCATGGATCAGAATATACTTTAATAGACTATAATAGATCTGGTATTCCTTTATGCGAAATTGTTACCGAGCCTGAATTAAGTAGCCCAGAAGAAGCAAGAGACTTCTTAAATAGATTAATAGCAATACTGAATTATCTTGGTATATTTGATATAAACAAATGTATAGTTAAGGCAGATAGTAATATTTCTATAAAAGGGCATGAAAGAGTTGAAGTTAAGAATATATTAGGATTTAAAGACGTTGAAAGAGCATTAAGCTATGAAATAACAAGACAACGAAATGTATTAAGAAGAGGTATGAAAATAGAGCGTGAAACGAGATCCTGGGATAATATAAGCGGAACAACTAAGTTATTAAGAAAAAAAGAAACAGAAGAAGATTATGGTTATATCTTTGAGCCAGATTTAACAAAAATAGAAATAACACAAGATTGGATTAAATCTATAGAAAAGAATTTACCAGAATTTGCAGATGAGAAAGTAAAGAGATTTATTAAGCAATATAAAATCAAGGAAGATGATGCAAAAGTAATAGCAGCAGATCCGTTAATTGCAAATCTATTTGAGAAAGTGGCTTCAAAAGTAAATCCAGAATTATCTGCAAAATGGATAAGAAGAGAACTAATGAGAGTACTTAATTATAATAAAAAAGAGATTTATGAAACAAAAATAAATGAAAATCATTTAATAGACTTATTAAAAGCTATTGACACTAAAAAGATTACAGAAAGAACAGGACAAAAAATAATAGAAAAGCTTGTTGAAAATCCGTTTGATATTTTGGATTATATCAAAAAAGAAGGCTTAGGTGCAGTTTCTGATAAAGACCAATTAATAAAATTTTGTGAAGAAGCAGTAAAAGAAAATCCAAAAGCTGTTGAGGATTACAAAAAAGGAGAAGAAAAGGCTATTAACTTTGTTGTTGGGGCTGTAATGAAAAAGACAAAAGGAAAGGCTACACCAAAAGAAGTTAACGAGATATTAAAAAAATTAATCAAATAACAGAATAAATAATACCTAAAACAAAAATTAAAATTAAAATAAAACTTATTATTTTATTTACAGAAACAGAATATTCAGGCTTTCTATTACCAAATCTTTTAGCCCTTTCAGCCATTAATATTATTAAGATTCCCACAAGCCCACCGGAAAATGCTCCAGTTATACTTATAGTTTCAATAAAATTTTTTATGCCCAAAAAAAATAAAGCTATTGGAATAAAACAAGTTATAAACCAAGCCAAATTCTTATTTATTTTATAGTCATAAACATACATATCTACTAAAGCAAGACTTAAGGCAAGAAACGCAGTTGCCATAGCAAAAACTACAAATAAGTTTGCTATTACAAAAACCAAGCCCCCTATAGACTTTAAGCCTAAAGTAGCAACTTCTGTTGTTGTATTTCCGCTAACACTAACAATAGCAAGAGCGAATAATATATAAGTTACAATAGAAATAAGGCCACCAATAATAATTCCACTTTTAAGATATTTTTCCTTACCCAATAACTCTTCCCTCATCTCTGGAATTACAGCAGTTGCTAAATACGCAAAAAATATTACCCCATAAGGTATAAATATTTTAGTAATGTTAAACCCATTTAAGTTTTGAAGATTAAATTTTGTTGAAGATATTAATAACAATATTATTATAATAAAAAATGATGCCTTTAAAAGACCTATAAATAATTCCGATCTCTCTACAGACCTTAATCCAAAGAATAGTAATGCAGCTAAAACAATGAAAAATCCTAAACTTCCAATTGCAGGATTTACATTTAGTATAGCTCCAATTGATTCTCCGCTTCCTATAATATAAGCTATAAGTGCACCATATATACCAAAAACCATTGAAAGTGTCATAAAGAATTTCCCAGTCTTACCAAGATATATAGAAGCATAACCAGTTAATTGATGTAATCCTTTAGTCCTTAATGTAATTTCTCCAAGATAAAGATTTGTTAAAGACATAAATAATACAACTATTAATAATGTAACCAATCCTGTTAAGAATCCGGCCTTAGCAAAAACATAAGGTATACCAAAAATACCAGCACCAATTGTAACTCCAAGCAAAGTAGCTATTGCTTCGTATAAGGCTTTATTCATATTTTATATAAAATTTTTATATTTAAATACCTTTATGTTATTTTTGATAATATTGCTATAGTTAAAATACCAACAAAATTTCCCAAAAATGAAATTATTAAGAATTTCTTATTGTTAAGTTTTATTGACCCAAATATAACAGCAGCGAGTTCATCCGGTAAAGGAGAAGCAATAATGAATCCACCAATAAAAGGTGCAATCTTTTTTAATAATTTAATATGTTTAAATTTAGGATGGAAATTTATTTCATCTCCTATCCTTTTGATTTCTTCTGTTATTTCATATTTAACAAAACTAAAAATTAAAAAATCACTAATCATAGCCCCCATAGCTCCAAGTAATGCAACTAAAAAAATATTGATATTCTCTGATAATAAATATAAAATAGACATTGCTGGGGCTGTTGTAAAACCATAAGAGAAAAATATTCCAGCTATAAAAACGCCAAAATATCTTAGATCATCAAGTTTATCAATAAAATTATGAATAAGTTCTGATCTTAGAATTAATATTGCAACTATAATACTAACAATTATAAGAAATGTATTCCTGTGATTCCAAATAAATTTTTCTGTTAGTTTTATATCTCTATTTATTTTCATTAAATATAATCGACAAAGATTATTTAAATACATTTTGTTATGAGTTATAAGGGCCTATAGTGCAACCAGGATAACACGCATCGCTTCGGACGATGAAATGGGGGTTCAAATCCTCCTAGGCCCGTTACATAATAGGGTATATACAAGCCGTTAAAATTGCCACCCTTTATAAATACAAATTTGTAAGTATTACGTTTCAGAGAAATATAGTTTTGAGAGCATAAATACACTATAACTATGCAAAAAATAAATGATTTAGTTGATCAAGTAATGAGAAATTCAGACATAATTCTTATTGTAATAGATGCAAGAATGGTTAAACAGAGCATAAATAAATTTATAGATAGTAAAATAAAAAAATACGGAAAAAGATATCTATATGTAATAAACAAAATTGATTTAATTTCAAAACAGGAACAAGATAGAATTATATTAAAGAATTCAATTGAGCTAAGCGCAAGAGATCATATCAGCACCGTAAGATTACTTAAGAAAATAAGAGAATTATCAAAAGGAAGACCAGTTACGATTGGGGTAGTAGGATTTCCTAACACAGGAAAATCAACACTAATTAATGCGCTAAAAGGAAAGAAAAGTGCCGGAACTAGTTCTGTTAGTGGATATACAAAAGGCTTGCAACAGATAAGGATAGCTAAAGATATAATGATGATTGACAGTCCCGGAGTTTTACATTATACTAAGAGTACTGATTTGCTTTCCATTGGCGTCTTAAATGCAGAATCTCTTAAAGATCCTGAAATGTCTGCTGTTAAACTAATTGAATCACTAGATGGAAAAATAGA
>CAYIXF010000028.1:0-7257 GCA_964367265.1 Candidatus Woesearchaeota archaeon | reverse complement strand
AATCTAATATTTTAATTATAAATCAAGAACTAATTAGTGAAGTAGAACCACAACCCCCAACACAATTGAATGTTGGTGCAAGTAATATAAATGAAATTTATGTAAAAGAAGATAATGGTATTCCAAGAGTTAATGAAATTGCTGCTATCCCACTTGCTTTTAGCGAAACAGAAATTTCACCTACCCAAATTGATTCTATTGGTATGGTGCCTAATTTTAGAATTATTGATCCTGTTACTGGTTCTATAATTCCTGCAGAACTTAAAATTACTTCTTATCATAAAAATGGTAATGCGAGAACCGGAGTTGCTTTCGGATTATTTAATTTAGCACCTTATGAAAATAAAGTATATAATATAGACCTAAATAATTTATCACCGCAACCAGCATTTAGTATACATTCTGCTGTATTAAATGCATTAAATACGGGACAAATCTATACAGAGGTAACTGATTTAATCGGAGGCATTTATCGGGGATATTTGCCGTCAATGTCTCAATGGCAATTATTCATAGATGGTCCAGCAATGAAGGTTTTTAAGGTTCATGTGAAGAACCTGCCAACAGCCGCATCAATTACCTTATGTCCAAGTACGCCAACTGCACAATGTAGTTTTCTAGAGAATGATTTCTATGTAACATTAATTAAAGATAAACCTTACATAGGTATGCAGCATGTTACTTCTAATTCTAGAGACTTGTTAGAGATGACAAGAACACCACCTGCCGGCGCAGGATTATTTTATGATTATAATATCGGACAGTTAGATACTGTGTTTTTTGGTTATATGAAAATGGTGATAAATACAGGATCACAGAATTCGAATCTTTATTTCTCACATTTGTCATTTATGTTTCCTACGAGCATAAGTCAACCTGCTCCTAATACGATAGAAATTATGATAATGCCAACGAATGGACAGGATCTATTACGGCAAACTTATAATATTCCTCCAGATGCTGAATTTCCACAAATTCCTAATCCATCAAATTACTTCCCTGCTGAAATGAGATTGTATACTGGTGATTTTATAATATCTTTAGATCCAGCATTTAATAATTATGATCCATTGTACATTAATCATATATTGAATGGCGGTCCTTCGCTTAAGAGGTTTAATTTAGCTTACGATATGGTTATCGATCCAAATGCTATAGACCCGGGTTTTGATTTTACAAATAACGCAAATACCTTTTATGACCATGAGTACGGAGAGATGATACAATATGCTCGTAGATGGGGTGGATATGGTGTTGGATCCGAAAGATTCGGAACTTGTGCTGGATGTAAATCTAATCATGAAGTATGGGCTTCTAATATTTATAGGTATATCATGTCATGTGGGGCAGGTGATTGCAAACTTAAATTTTTACTTCCTTTAAAGTTTACACTTTATGGAGAATCATCTGCGCTAACAAAACATAAAGGATACTTGCCGTCAACCCAAGCTATAGTTACAGACCTTCCACTTACCTGCCAAAATGCAAATAGGCCAGATAAACTTGGGTACTGTAATGATGTTCAAACTAACAATGCTTTTAGAGTTGATACTCTTGGGAGGTTTATTCCACAAATGGGTTATGGTGGTTCAGGATCTTATTGTAATTGGACTGGCTGTGCTCACAATTGGCATTCTCCTTCAGAAACACACCAACTTATGATGAGCCTAAATATGTGGTACACTTTCAGAGCAGATCCTGTAGCTTATGATATGGCTAATGATAATGAGGATTATTTTTCAACTCGTGCATCGCATATGACTAGTGTTTCTCAACATAGAAATATAAAGATTTTGTCAGCTATCGTAAACGCTTATTTAATAAGACCAAGTAATTGGTTAAAGCAAGTTACTGATTCTGTGATTACAGTAATAAGAAATAATGTTGATACAAGTATTGTTAATCCATATGGCAATCACCCTTTAACAGGTAGACCATTGCCCGTTGGCTTTATCTGGGGTGGGCCAATGAATGCTGGATGCATTTCAAATACTAATGATATAACTCCTCCAAATAATTTCTTTGGACCGGACTGTGTTTCTACCCAGTCATGGCAGACTGATGATATTCATAGGGGTGTGGCTTTTGCTTATAAATACGTTGTAACTGACCCCCTGATTTTACAAAAAGCAGAAGAGATTATGAAAGTGAATATGAACTTTACTATGAATTATCGCTATAGAAATTTCGATGATGTGATAAATGCTGGAACTGTTTTTTCATCTTTCTGGTCTACAATAAGCACTTCATGGGCAATGGCATGGTGTAGTCCACCATTAACAGTTCCACCATTAATACCACCTTCATGGTGTAGCAGCCCGCCACCAAATTTTGGAAATGTTCCGATTACGGAAGGTATTGGAGGATTTACGCAGATTAATTCTGTAGTACTTGGACCGTGCGGTAGTCCAGGAAGTTCAACTTTTGGATTCTGTACTCAGAATTATAATCCGTATCCTTATATTAGTGGAAGCATTCCATTATCATCATATACTTATCATTTTGGTTGGGGAGGGGATCCAACAACGTCTATTGCTGGTCCATGTTTTATTTTGATGTACTATGATAGTTTAGATCCTACAGTAAAAGCAGAATGGTTGAGCAAACTAAAAACAATCTGGAAAACAGAAGTCCTTCCTAATTTAGGATTAGGACTTCATTACGGTTTATTACATTATGCTGATCCAAGCTGGTCGGGTGGAGCTCATATGGTTGAAATTATGACTAATCGCCAGACAGAGGATTTCTGGTGCGGGTTTAAGTTGTTATCTGAGTTGCCAAATGCATTAGAATATAGTCCTGCATCGTGTTATGATAATGATAATGATGGGGTAACAAATTGTGCAGGTGATTGTGATGACAATAATCAATATATTGGTCCACATATGGCTGAATGGTGGGGTCCACCAGCAGCACCAAATCTAGGATGTTTTGATGGTGAAGATGATAACTGTAATCAACAAATTGATTGCAACGATCAGCAATGTTGGGCCAATACACAATGTCAAACACAAGGATTTTGTGGAGATGGTCAAGTAACAATTGGTGTTAATAATAGTTTAGGTCAGCAAGAGGAATGCGATGTAAGCTTTATTAGAATAACTTGGCCTCAATCAATGGAATCAGCCGGGGTAAATAATTGTCCTGGATATAAATGTATAGCTGGGGGCATAGCTGGAGTTCCACAAGGATGCAGGTGTGCTACTTCAGTAGGATTTTTTTTAATTAATATGGGTCCAAACTCTGTCAGTATTGGAACAACAACGCCAATAACAGTAAATGGAATTGGATTTCAACCTGGAGCTAATATAATTATTGATAATGGACTCCCGACTGAATTAACTATAACACCATCTTCTGTAACTTCAGGCACAATTATGTTTACACTTACTGCTGCTCAGACTTCATCATTGGGATTAGGAATTCATACTGTTCATGTAGAAAATCCTGGTGGTGCATTATCACCTAATTCACTAACTTTAACTATTAATCCACCAAATTTACCGCCAACAATTAATTTACAAACACCAACAGTTGGCGCAAGTTTCCCAATCTCAGTAATGCAGATCCCATTCTTGGCAGATGTTTTAGATACTGCAGGTTCTTTAACAACAAGATTATTTGTAAATCTTGGAAGTCCGCCAACAAGTTCAAATTTAATTTATCAGACTACAACAGGACCAAGTGCAACTGTATCTTATAATTGGGAAGCTGAGCCAATATTACCAGACCTGAATACTATGATGCTGTTAAATTTAAATCAACCTTCAGGACCGTTACAAGATCTTTCAACAAATAACAATGACGGGACTGCAAACGGCGCAACATATACTGCGAGTGGAAAATTTGGTGGTGCATATCAACTTGATGGTGTAAATGATTACATCGATGTACCGAATAGTGCAAGTCTAAGTTTATCAGGGACTGAGATGTCCCTTGAAGCTTGGATATATCCAAATACTGGGATGGCTGGTACATGTTGTCCTATGATATTTAATAAATATGGCACAAATAACGGTTATATGTTGTATCTTGGAAATTTATTCTTGCAATCTAACTTTGGTGGTATTGGTATAATAACTGGTGGTGTACCTGTAATAGAAAATACTTGGAATCATGTTGTTTTAACTTTAGGTAGTGGTGTTGCTAGAATATACTTAAATGGCGTTCAGGTTGCTAGTCAATCTTTAATTGGATCATTAACGCCGAATGCAGTTAATCTACAGATAGGTGCAAGAACAGCGTCAAACTGGTATTTTAATGGAAAAATAGATGAAGCTATCATATACAACAGAGAATTATCCGCAACCGAAGTTTTAGATCATTATAATGCAGTACCACAATTTATTTCTGGGACTTATTATTGGAATATGGATGTAAGTGATGGAGCTAATTTAATAACTTCGCCAACAAGACAATTTACTATTGGCGGTGGACCTCCAGTGTGTAATTTTAATAATATTTGTGAATCATCACTAGGAGAAAATCCAAGTAATTGTCCATCAGACTGTGCTCCTCCAGGAACTTCTGGATTATTGCCTAATCCAATAGTAAATAATATTAATAATATTATACAGATATCTGGAAATAATTTTGTGAATGGGGCTGAAGTATTAGTAGATGGAGTTGCTTATCCTCCTTTCTGGACCGGATATGTTAGTAATATTTTGATGAATATATTTATTCCTAGTGGTACTCCTGCTAATAATTATCAGATAACTGTAAGAAATCCTAGCAGTTTAGTATCAAGTCCTCCTTTGATATTAACTGTGAATTCGCCTGCTGGAGCTTGTAGTGTGGGATCTTGGCAGACCACAACACCTTTATCATTTACAGCTGGTCCTCCTGGAAGTGGCGGTACTGGGGCTCATGATAGTGCTTCAACAGCATATAATAATTATATTTATTTAACTGGTGGAGAATATGGTGTTGCAACAAGCCCAGCAATATTATCGTTTAGAAATAGAATTAAAAGAGCTATAATAAATCCTGATGGAAGTTTAGGACCTTGGTTTGATTTAATGCCCATTAGTGGAGTATGCCCTCCTGGACAATCTTGTACATTACCTGTAGGATTGCAAGATCATAAAGCAGTAATCTATCAACATTCTGCTGGAACTACCCCTCATTTATATATTATAGGAGGAGTAGTAGGTACTGGTGCGATAGATGACGTACGGTACGCACCTGTAAACCCCGATGGAAGTCTTGGTGTATGGACACAAGGTCCTGATTTAGATCAGCGAAGGCATGGGCATGATATTGCAATAGTTAATAATAAACTTTATGCTTATGGTGGAACGTTTGCTAGCACTCCATTGAATAGTGTAGAATATGTAAATATTAATTCAGATGGTAGTTTAACTGGAGATGCAACAAATACATGGATAACAACTCAACAATTACCACAAGAAATGCAGTATGTTGGTGGAGGTCCTTATCCAAACTCGAATGGTAAGATTTATGCTTCTGGAGGAGAAATGCCTGCTTGTCCTCCAGTACAGAATGAAATATTTTATACAACACCTCAATCAAGTGGTGCAATAATTAATTGGTTATCAACATTATCATTACCTGAAACATTACTAGATCATGCTGTGAATTTTATTTCTAGCTCAATAATTGTAACCGGCGGAGCAAATAGAATAATGAATGCGGGATGTAGCGCAGAATTACTATTCGAAGTTAAAGATAAAACATATATTGCACAAGTTGATAGTAGTGGAGCAATAACTTCATGGACAAATGGACCTGATCTACCAGCACCTCGATCTGATCATACTGCAGTGATTTACAATAATAATATATACGTGCTTGGTGGAAGAACTACAAATTTAGGAACACCTGCTTATCCTCCTGAAGTATGGTATGCATCTGTTACTTGCGGCGGGTTACCAACATGTTCAGCAGCTGGAGGCTACTTATGTGCACCAGGTCAGATATGCGGTGGAACAACTATTCCTTCAAGTAGTTTCGGTATATGCTGCAGTATTCCTTGTACAAGTCCGCCCAGTTGTAATTTTAATAATATTTGTGAACCTCCAATAGAAAATCCAACAAGCTGTCCATCAGACTGTGCTCCTCCAGGAACTTCTGGATTATTGCCTAATCCAATAGTAAATAATATTAATAATATTATACAGATATCTGGAAATAATTTTGTGAATGGGGCTGAAGTATTAGTAGATGGAGTTGCTTATCCTCCTTTCTGGACCGGATATGTTAGTAATATTTTGATGAATATATTTATTCCTAGTGGTACTCCTGCTAATAATTATCAGATAACTGTAAGAAATCCTAGCAGTTTAGTATCAAGTCCTCCTTTGATATTAACTGTGAACAATCCTCCTCCCATTTGTAATAATAATAACGTATGTGAATCATCATCAGGTGAAAATCCAATCAATTGTCCACAGGATTGTCTAGCACCTACATTAATTAGTATTTCGCCTAATCCTATAATTAATAACATAAACAATAATGTTCAATTAGGTGGAAGTAATTTTGTGAGCGGAGCTAATGTATTAGTGGACGGAGCTGCTTATCCTCCTTCATTAACTGTATATGTTAGTAATGTGTTTATGGGTATTGTTGTCCCATCAGGAACGCCAGCAGGTAATTATGAAATAAGAATAAGAAATCCAAGTAATTTAGTTTCAGATCCTCAATTCTTACTTGTAACTACCCCACCAATCTGCAATGGTAATGGTGTATGTGAACTATCTGCTGGAGAAAATTGCGGAAATTGTGGAGATTGTGATTGTCCTGCTGGAGAAAATTGTGTGAGTAATGTATGTATTCCTGTTTGCAATAATAATGGAATATGTGAACTTGGAGAAGATCCGACTAATTGTTTTAATGACTGTGGATGTGGAAACGGAATACTAAATACTGCATTTGGAGAACAATGCGATTATGCTGCACCTGCCGGAAGTCCTGCTAATAATTGTGGGATTCTAGCTTTATGTGGTACTACACCTGGTGTTAATGCATGTCTATGTATTCCTGCTACTTGTGCTAATCAAGGTGGAAATACTTGTGCACCAACAGAATATTGCGTAGGAACTAGTGTACCTGCTACAGATACAAGCTTCTGTTGTATTGGAACTTGTGTACCGCAGACACAGTGTAGTGAATGTGGAACTGGATGGTTTAGTCTATGTGATAGAGCAGAGTGTTATGGTATATCACAAGGATGTTACTTTGATGATACAACTAATCCACTACCTAATGTCGGGTCATGCTATGCTTGTAGCA
>CAYIXF010000027.1:0-7335 GCA_964367265.1 Candidatus Woesearchaeota archaeon | reverse complement strand
TAGAAAAAGGTCTTCGTGGAAAAGAATAAACAAAAATGGCAACCCCAATTGATATAGGATTATTGCAATACTTTTTACCAATATTTACATGGGCATTTGTATTTGTGCTGTTATATGCCATATTTACTAAATCTAACATAATGGGAGAAAATAAGGCCCTCGGCTTAGTTGCAGCAATATCAATAGCAACAATAACAGTATTTTATACAAATGTTACAGAAATAATAAGCTTTGTAGCTCCATGGATGGCATTCGTCTTCATATTCCTTCTACTTTTATTTGGAGGTCTAATGTTTTTTGGAGTATCTCAAGAAGAGATGTGGAAAGAGTTAAGCATCTGGACTGTTTTTATTATATCTTTTTTTATAATTCTTATAGCCATAACACAGACATATGGAGAAATATTTAGTCCATATGATGCTGCTGGTGGTGATAGAACAATACAAAGTGAAACATTAAGAACATTATTCCATCCAAGAGTATTGGGAGCAATTTTTATGTTAATAGTTGCAGCTTTAACTGTTAAATTTGTTGGTGGAAAAATAGAAGCAAAATAATTTATTTTGTTTTTCTAGATTTTAATTCTTCCGTAATTTTTGATAGATCTTTTATGTTTTGAGTTAATGGCTCAATTATTTTTTGCATAACTTTCTCTAAAGCCCTTACCTCACTTCCCATATCAAGTATATGCTTATCATAATCCGTTACTTTACCAAGAATAGCTCTTTGTAAATTCTCAAATCTTTCTTCAACCCTGACTATCTCTTGTTTTATTGACCTTATATCTGTTTGTATCTTTTCTTTCCATAAAGTAATATTTCCCAAACTACTCATTAAATCTTCCCATTTTTCATTTATAATACTCTCTGTTAATTCTTGAATCACCTCAATAGTTTCCCTACCTCTAGTTACTGGTGTTGGTGTTGCCATTCCTTGTGGTGGCATCATAGTTTCTGTTACAGCTGGTTGAAACATAGAAGGCTGCGCTTCTCCAGGACTAGGAGCTTCAGGTACTTCAAATCCAGCTACACTTTCTTTAATACTTACTTGATTTATTGCATCAGATATTTGTTGAGAAGAATACTTTTTACCTTGCAAACTCTTAACTATATTTTCATTACCAATTCCCTGTCTCCTTAAATTAAGAACCTCCTCTGTTGGTGGTTCTTCACTTTCCTCTGCTACTTTTATCACCCCTCTTTGTATGTTCTTTAATTAAACTGATAACATCTTTTTCTGTTACAAAATTTAATGGGTTCCACATATTAATATACTTTTCTAAAACTTTTAAACTATCTTTTCTTGCAAAAGATTCCATTTCCTTAATAAAATGTTTCATAGTTTCTTTTAAATTAAAAATATCATTTTTTATCTCCTTTATATCACTATTAAGAGCCTTAATGTCTTGTGTAACCTTTTTATATTCTCCCACCATATTTTGGTTAACTATCAACAACCTTTCCCTTAACAAATTATACCTCTCTTCAAGAACCCTTGCCCTACTGTTCAAATCAGCTATGATATTTATTATAGAACCTTCTTCTGCCATTTTTAGTCTTTTTATTATTACACCATCAACGAAAAGTATTTTAATATGACGATGTATAATATTATAAAATTAAAAGGTTGAATTATAATAAACATTATGTGAGTATAACGAAGTGGTAATATGTTATTTGGAAAAAAAATAAAGCCGGGTGATTATGAAGTAATTAAAGAAGGGCAAGAAGAAATAATGCAAGTTAATTACAATAACTACCCCTATTCTCCTTCTATAGAAGATAATGAAGTTTGTATGGCTCGTACAATAGATCAACTAGCACAAGTTCCATCAGTTACAAGGATAGTATTCAATCAAAGAAAAAATTATGAATACCCATATGCACAAACACAAATGCTTATAGAAGTAGCAAATATATATAATTATTTTATAAAACAAAAAAAGATCTTAATGCTTTCTTCACTTGGCATAGAATGTACAGAATGTTTGCCAAATGCTCAAACAAATATACAATATATTATATTAAATCTATTAAGAACAGATCCCATAGGAGCTTATGTAGAACTTAAAAGATTAATAAGAGAAGAAAATATAAAATTAGGAAAAACAACAATTCCAAAATATGCAAGATGCATACAAAAATATATTACATTATTAATGACTGTACATAATTTCTTAGATAAAACTACCTTAATAAATCTAGTTAAACCAAGCATATTTGGTTACCATCTTGGTGATAGATCATTATATAGAACAATATTCAAACCAGTAATTACTCCTGATTTTATAGCTACAAGATTGATGTCAGAACCCCCTATAGAGGGAGAGGAGTTAGATGCTTACTCTATAGATCAAAAATCAGATGTTACTATATTCAGCCTTCAAGGAGATATTAAACCACTCTACCATCTAAATCCACCAGAATTCAAAATTTCTGAAGATAAATATGAGTTAATTGAGTTAGCAAGATCAGTTTTATCAGAACATAAACCAAAAGCAGAAGAGTTCATAGATCCAGAAAGAATTAGGAAAACATTCTTCAACATAGGTAGAGATCTAATCACAGAACTTGCAACGCATAAAAAGATGGAAATTAGTTTTAATGAGATAGAAGAGCTTGCAGAAATACTTGTTCGTTACACTGTTGGCTTTGGACTTATTGAAATTTTATTAAAAGATAAAAAGGTACAGGATATTAATATAAATGGTCCAATAGGACAAACACCAATATTCATTGTTCACTCAGATTATGAGGAATGCAGGACAAACATAGTTCCTTCAATGGAAGATGGAGAAAGTTGGGCAACTAAGTTTAGAATCTTATCGGGCAGACCATTAGATGAAGCAAATCCAGTTTTAGATACAGAATTATTACTTCCAGGTTCAAGAAGCAGAGTTGCAATAATTAATAGACCTTTAAATCCATTCGGTTTAGCATTTGCCTTTAGAAGACATAGAGATGAACCATGGACATTACCATTATTTATAGATAATAAAATGATAAATCCCTTGGCAGCTGGCTTGCTAAGCTTTTTAATTGATGGAGCAAGAACTATTTTAGTAGCAGGAACAAGGGGTTCAGGAAAAACAGCCCTTTTAGGCTCTATTCTAGTAGATATAATGAGAAAATATAGGATAATTTCAGTAGAAGATACTCTAGAATTGCCAACAGATGCATTAAGAAAACTTGGGTACAATATTCAACCAATGAAGGTAAGAAGTGCCCTAGTTAAAGCTGGAGCAGAGGTTTCAGCAGATGAAGGTATAAGGACAAGTTTGAGAATGGGGGATAGTTCATTAATTGTTGGAGAGATTAGATCTACAGAAGCCTTTGCTTTATATGAAGCAATGAGAGTAGG
Source organism: Candidatus Woesearchaeota archaeon (assembly GCA_964367265.1). Lineage (GTDB taxonomy): Archaea > Nanobdellota > Nanobdellia > SCGC-AAA011-G17 > JAFCDX01 > CAYIXF01. The sequence goes on along the minus strand of CAYIXF010000027.1, from coordinate 3,975 downwards.
AGCACTAGCAAACGTTGTTGCTGGAACAATACATGGTGATAGTCCTTATGGTGTATTTGACAGGGTAGTTAATGATTTACAAGTTCCAAGAACTAGTTTTAAAGCAACAGATATAATAGTAGTAGCAAACCCAATAAAAAGCCCAGATGGCTTGCATAAATACAGAAGAGTTACGCAAATAACTGAAGTAAGAAAAGAATGGGAAGAAGATCCATTAAAAGAAGGCGCATTTGTAGACTTAATGAAATATGATAGTAAAACAGATACCTTACAACCAACAAGCTTCTTAATAAATGGTGAATCTGAAATAGTTAAAAGTACTGCAGGCAATGTTAAAGAATGGGCAGGTAATTGGGATGCAGTTTGGGATAACATATTGTTAAGAGCAAGGATTAAAGATACTATAGTAAAATATGCACAACAAACACAAATGCGTAATTTACTTGAAGCACCATCAGTTATTTATTTCAATGACTTATTCCATAAAATATCAGATTCTGTAAGAGAGCGTTATGGTTACCTTGATAGTAAAAGAATATTTTTAGAATGGGAGCACGAATTAAGAAGTTACATAAAAAAAGAAATGCTTCTAAAATCAAAATAATACTTATTTATATATAAAAAAGAGGGTGTATGCCAGAGGAAACTGAATCAGAAATTCTGAAAAAGTATGGAGCTAAGCTCAAAGGGCGTGTACAAATAGAAGATGTAGGAGTTCCATCAGACACAGAATTCTCATCAGAATACAGAAAATTTAGAGAAGAATCTATATCAAAAGAAGCAAATTTGTATGAAAAATTATGTAATTCTATAGAAAAAGTAATACAAATAAAATCCAAGCCAGAAAAGACAGAAGAATTAGAAAAATCTATAGAAGTATCACACTTAAACATAACTCCAACAGGGGTTGCAAGCTTTGCTATGTTTATAGCATCGTCTCTTGTTTTAATAGCAATCTTAATAGGAGTATCTTCTTATTTAATAGACCCAGAAAATGTAAGCGTATTTTTACCCTTAACGTTAGTAATATTGGCGGCAGTTTCTATCTCTCCTTTAACAAATATTCCAAATTATATTGCAAATAGATGGCGCTTAAAAGCATCCAATCAAATGGTTCTTTGTATTCTTTATATTGTTATGTATATGCGTCATACTTCTAACTTAGAGCATGCAATTAAATTTTCAGCAGAACATATTGGTCCACCATTATCTCTAGATTTAAGAAAAGTATTTTGGGACGTTGAAACAGAAAGATATTCTACAATAAAAGAATCTCTTGATACATATCTAGAAACATGGCGTAATTGGAATCAAGAATTTATTACCTCAATACATTTAATCGAATCTTCTTTGTTCGAACCAGCAGAAGAAAGAAGATTACAGTTGTTAGACAAATCACTTGAAGTTATGCTAGAAGGAACTTATGAAAAGATGTTACATTACGCACACGACTTAAGAAATCCAATAACTATGTTACATATGCTTGGAGTAATATTACCAATTCTAGGACTTGTTATATTTCCTTTAGTTGGTTCATTTCTGGGTGGGTTAATAAAATGGTATCACTTAGCAATTCTTTACAATATAGTCTTGCCTATTTTAGTATTCTCTTTAGGGATTAATGTACTCTCAAAAAGACCAACAGGTTATGGTGAATCAGAAATAACAAAAACACTGCAAATAACTAAGCCTTATAGTATTGCAATATTTCTAGGAACTTTAATAGTTTTAATTGGGCTATTTCCAGTAATTTTAAAATTAATAGATCCTGCAACAGACATAGAGCTTAAAGGTTTTGGTAAACTTTTAGATTATAGAAATCCTGCAGGAAATCCTTGTGGTATTACAGATGAAAGGTGTACTGGACCTTATGGTTTAGGTGCTTTGTTACTTAGCCTTTTCATTCCTTTGGGATTAGCTATTGGTATTGGTACTTATTTCAAAATAAAAACTAAAAATTTAATCAAAATAAGAAATGAAACAAAACAATTAGAAAAAGAATTTGCTAGTTCACTTTTCCAATTAGGCAATAGAATAGGCGATGGAATTCCAGCAGAATTAGCCTTTGGAACTGTTGCTAAAAATATGGAAGGCACTCCTACAGGTAATTTCTTTAGAATAGTAAGCACAAATATACAAAATCTAGGTATGAGCATGAGAGAAGCAATTTTTAATTCAAAAGTAGGCGCTATGTCATCTTACCCAAGTTCATTAATAGAAAGTTCAATGGAAGTTCTTCTAGTAAGTGCAAAAAAAGGTCCGAAGATAGTAGCTCAGTCTTTAATAAGCATCTCAAATTATGTTGATAGAATACATACAGTTAATGAGCGTTTAAAAGATTTACTTTCAGAAATAATCTCGTCTATGAAATCACAGATATCATTCTTAACCCCAATAATAGCAGGGATAGTAGTGGGTATAGCATCAATGATAGTTAACATAATAGGCAACTTAAGTGTATTATTTCAAAAGCAAGCTGTTGGCCAAGAAGGACAAATTGGAAATCTTGCAGCAATAACACAAATATTTAAGATACAAGATATAATTCCATCTTACTTCTTTCAATTCGTAGTTGGAATTTATGTTGTAGAACTTGTATACATATTAACTATTTTATCTAACGGTATAGAGAATGGCCCAGATAAACTTAACCAAGATTATCTTCTAGGCAAAAACATGTTTTCGGGCACTATTCTTTATATAGCAATTGCATTCGTTGTTATAATATTATTTAACCTGTTAGCAGGAGGCATATTAAAAGCCACACAGCTAACATAATATTTATATATCTTTAAAATTTAATTTAATAATGGATATTTCAGAAACTACCAAAACAATTGTAATCCTAATATTACTCGTTTTAATGGGTTATGTAATTTATAAAATAGTTATAAGTAATATTGTTGAGAGGTTAATCCAAGGTGTTACATAAAAAAGCAGTCTCTATGGTTTTAGTAGGTTTAATACTGACAGTCTTAGTAATGTCTCTGCTTATTTATTTTATAAGCTTTGTTTATAAGCCAGTGATAGAATCTTCAATAGAAAGAGAAGTTTGCAAAGATAGCGTACTCTTGAAAGCAAAAACAAAAACCTTGGGAATTGCACCAAGCATCAACTTAAAATGTAATACTACTTCAATAAATATAGACAGTTTAGATCAACTAAATACAAAAGGAAATGAATTAATTGCAAATTCTATGTACGATTGCTGGAATCAATTTGGAGAAGGTGAAGTAGATTTCTTAAGTAAATGGGATTTTGGTGGTACAGATACTTTCTGTTTTTTATGTTCAAAAATAGAATTTGATAGTTCTATTAAAGGAAATAAGTTTGATTTAGGTACTTATTTAAATGAAAATAAAATACCATTACAAGATGAAACTTATGTTGAATATTTTACTAAAGTTAAAGACGCAAAACTAAATTTAGATTTTCTTGATAAACTAAAAACAGACGAACCACTTTATATATTATTTTTTGCAGATAAAAAATTTGATACAAAAACATTAACAGATTATAATTTAGAGTATGGTGCAATAGGTGGAGTTAGTTGTGTAGCAGGTGCAAAAATAGGGGGGGCATTAGGTGCCTTATTTGGCGGTTTTGGTGCTATACCTACCGCTGTTGCTGGGTGTGCTGGTGGGATGTTGGTTAGTAGCGTTGCAGTAATATCATTAGAAAAACTAAAATATGTTCCAGGCTTATATATTACAGATTCATCAGATGTTGTAAAGTTGTGTAGTTAATATGAAAAAAGGAGATATGACCTGGGAAGAAATAGGAAAATTATTGATAGCGTTAGCAGTGCTCTTATTTTTAATAATAGCAGCTTGGCTTTTAAGAGATAAAATGATTGAATTATTTGATAAATTTAAAACATTTTTAAGATTTGGTACTTAAAATGGAATTTAAAACAATAGTTTCAGCTATACTAGTAATAGCCGTAGTAATATTCGCAATTTTTCTATTACAAAG
>CAYIXF010000026.1:5661-7387 GCA_964367265.1 Candidatus Woesearchaeota archaeon | reverse complement strand
TTTATAGTCTTCATATTAGTTAAAAAACTTAAAAAAATTTATAAATCTTGTTATTTACGTAACAAAAGCAATAAAATAGAAGAAAATTCTTATTTTTTTGTTGATTGGCTTACAGTTTCTAAATCCTTCCAAACAGCATCAAATAAACCATCAACAGCAGATGCAAAAAAGGGTGAATTTGCCCATATTCCTACATCATAAGTTGGATGTACATCATCATCATTTAATACCATAAACATTATCTCTTTTCCATCAACTATACAGAATCTTGCATTTAATTTATTAAGGTGTCTTATTTCTGCTAGTTTAGAAAGATCCTCTATTACATTTCCATTATCCTTTGTTATCGGTGCAGCAATTCTTATTTTAATATTTTTCTTTTTTAATCTTTCCATTACAGGCCTAAGCGCTTCTACCTTTCTTAATAATCCTTTAGATGTTGTTACTATCGTAACATTTTTTTCTGCCCCTTTAATCATAGTTTCAAGGTGCAAATATATATTATGTCTACCCCTAATAGCTCCACTTAAATCTGTTGGTTCAATAAATTCAATACCTTGCTTATGCAATGTTTCTAATTCCTTAAGAACATCATTATTACCAATTTCCTTAAGTTTTTGTATATTTTCTTCAGCACCCTTTTGAATATTCTTTTTAACCCTTTCTACAACCTCTTTTGGTTCAACAGCAATATACTTGATAGGCTTACCCATCTTCATTAGAACAAACCCCTTTTTCTCTAAACTTTCTAAAACATCATAAGCCCTTGATCTAGGAACATCCCCTATCTCACTTAGCTCCCCAGCTGTACTTACACCCCTAGAAAGCAATGCAGTCCAAATTCTGACCTCATATAAATTTAAACCAAAGAAACGCCTTAATTTATTCAAAAACTCTTCTTTTATTAGCATTTATGCATTCCCTCCCAAGAGCACCTCTCCTTTTTTTGTTACCATGCTCATATAAACTGAATTTGTCACTTTTAAGCAACTTAATTGTTGTAATACTAAGTTAATAGTAAATCTACTAATATATAAATATTATTATTATGCAATAACTATTTAATTTAATTTATATTTTATTTTGTGTTATTTCTTTTTCCCTTTCTGTTGTTTATAAATTCTTTCCATATCAGCAAGTGTATTGGCATCTTCTACCTTTTTTTCTTCCACCCTTAGCCTAAATAACCTCGGAAATCTCAAAGCAAATCCAGAACTGTATGTTGGGCTCTTTTGTATTTCTTCATAATTTACCTCTACCACAATCTTAGGTTTAATCTTTACACTTCTACCATCTTCGGATATTATCAAAGGTTTTAGTATCTTAGTTAGTTCTACAAAGGTGACACCTTCTCCTTTTTCTTTAATTCCACTTCCCATCATACCGCATTCTAAAAATTTATCTTTATGTTTACAAGCCAAAACAAACGAGCTTAAACTTTTAGCTCTTTTACCTTTTCCATATTCTGCTCCAACAATAACTAAGTCAAGTGGTTCAAGAGTTGGTTTAAGTTTTACCCACCCACCAACATGTCTTCCAAAAATGTAATGTGAATTAAGATTTTTAATCATTACTCCTTCTACGCCATTTTTTAAAGACTCTTTATAGAATTTATTTGCTTCATTCTTATCACTGGTAATTATTTTTTTAGTTAGAACAATCTTCTTTGTTTGTTGTTTCACAACATTTTCAAGTATCTCTCTTCTATTTTTAAGTGGTTCATTTA
>CAYIXF010000026.1:1244-5561 GCA_964367265.1 Candidatus Woesearchaeota archaeon | reverse complement strand
CTAAAGATATTTTTTCAAGGGCTTTTTTTCCTTTTCTTGCAAGCCTAGCAACTTCAGCATAATCTGTCAACAGATTAATTGCATTTTCAACTACTTTAATATCAATATTATAAGCTTGTGCTATAGCGTCTCTTAAAACTCCTTCACCAACACCTATTCTTAAGTCCTGTAAAATTGTCCTTATAATAAACTTTGCTTCTAATGGACTTGCATGCGCTAATAGTTCAGAAACTAATGCTATCTTTTTATCTACCGTTCCTTTGCCAGTTAATTCAGCAACTTTCTGTAAATTTAAAAATACCTTTTCTGTATCTAATTCTTTTTTTACTAAAGCACTTTGTTTCTTTTCTTTAACTAATTTTTCAGCTACAATACCCAAATCTCCTATCTGCTTCCAGAGCTTAGTTACCCTATCTACCTGAATTCCCGTAGTTGAACCAATTATTTTCAATGTTAATTGAGAACTTATACCAAGCTCTCTTTCATCTGATGGAGGAAAAACCCTTCCTTGAAGCAAATTAACAATATGTAATAGATCCTTATCGGATACGTTTTTAAGAAATTCAGCTATAATTTTTGTTTTTTCAAGCCTTTTTGTAGTTTTTTCTAAAGTTTCATAAACCTTAACAAGCTTTAAATATTTCATAAATAGGGTAAATTTAATAAGGATAAAAATGTTTTGGTATAACTAATAAAATGGATTTAGATAAATGCCTAAAAGAACGACGCTCTGTAAGAGCATACTTAGATAAAGATATAGAATTTGAAAAGCTTACAAAGGTATTAGATAGTGCAAGATATACCCCTTCTTCAGGAAATATACAAAATTTTGGATTTATAATAGTTAAAGACAAAAAGAAAAGGACAGATATTGCAACAGCATGCCTAAAACAATACTGGATGATGGATGCTCCAGTTTACATTGTTATATGCAATAAACTTGAAAAAATAAAGAGATTTTACGGTTCTAGGGGTGAATTGATTTATTCTAGTCAAAATTGTGCAGCAGCTACTGAAAACATTTTATTAAAAGCCCATTCACTTAACCTAGGAACATGTTGGGTTGGTGCATTTGACGAAGATGCTATAAAAAGAATCTTAAGAATACCGCAAGATATTAAAGTAGAAGCAATAATTACACTTGGCTATCCAAAAGAGACTGAAGAACTTCCTTATAAATATCCATTAGAAAATATTACTTTTTTTGAAGAATGGGGTAATACAAAGAAATCTTAACACTATTTTAATGGCTTTTTAAATCTTATAAACTTCTTTATACTCTTCATGAAATGATTTATAGCGAAGTAGCTTCCTATAGCAGCACCGAATCCAGTTGCTATACCATTAACTACGGCAGTTATCATAGGTTCTATTGCCATTTTAAAAAATTAAAGCTAATGCGTGGAAAGGCATTAGCTAAAATAAAAACGAAGTATGGCAATTCAAAGGGGGGTTAAAGTCTCTTCTCTTTGCCTTACTTGACTATGAGTTTATACTATATCTATTCCTAATTCATGGCTCATACGCTCTGCTTTTGCAGCCTGAGCTCTTTGGTCAATCTTACCCAATATAAATGGTGAGTTAACTCCTGTTACAATTGTCATAATTCTTAATTTTCCAGTCATTGATTCATCTATTCTAGCTCCCCATATAACATTTGCATCTGGGTCAAGGGCATCTGTTACTATTTCTCCTACCCTATTAACTTCTTCCAATGTAAGATCTCCTCCACCAGTTACATGTATTAAAGCTCCAGTTGCTCCTTCATAACTGACATCCAACAATGGATTTGTTAATGCTCTTTTAGTTGCTTCATCTACTCTATGTTCAGAATCGCTCTCTCCTACACCTATTACAGAAACATCACCGTTAGCCATAATTGCCTTAACATCAGCATAGTCTAAATTAACAAGACTTGGTATTGCTATTGTCTCTACTATTCCCTTAATCATAGTTGATATAAGTTCATTAGCAACTGCAAATGCTTGTTGTACTGGTAAGTTTCCAGCTATCTTAACAAGCAAGTTATTATCTATTACAATTACAGTATCGCTTACTTGTCTTAGTTGTTGTAATCCAAATTCTGCCTTATCTACCCTAGCTCTTTCAATATCAAATGGCATTGTTACAGTTCCTATAACAATAGCACCCATTTCTTTAGCTATCTCAGCTACTACAGGGGCAGCTCCCGTACCTGTTCCGCCTCCTTCTCCCGCACAAACAAAGACCATATCAACATTCTTTAAAGCCTCTTTCAATTCTTGTAGAGATTCTTTAGCAGATTCCCTTCCCTTTTCTAAATATCCACCACATCCCAATCCCTTAGTTAAATTCCTTCCAATAAGTATCTTTTTATCAGAGCTTGTTATATCTAAATGCTGTTTATCTGTATTAACAGCTATAATTTCTGCTCCCTTAATTCCCTTTCTGTATAACCAACTTACAGCATTACAGCCAGCCCCTCCAACACCTATTACTTTTATATTAGCCTGCCCAACAGTATCTATCTCAGGCATCTGGTTACTCTTAGCACTTTGTAATGCGTTTTGTATAATAAACTCCATTTTTTTGTCCCCCATATTTTTGATTATTATATTCTTGAAGGTATAGTTTACAAAACAATAAAATTTATATTTAACCTAAACTATTCCTTCCTTAGAAAGAGTTTTTGATTTGCCCAAATTAAAGCTCTGACTAAATCCGAAATATATAAGAAGTACAAAAACTTCATTTCAAATGCCAAAGCAGGTTAATGCCCAATTAACCACGAAATGAGTTTTGTGTGATTTAATTAGTTTTATTTATAACTTAATTAGTATTTAAACCTTCTCAAACTTTAATATATATTTTATAGAATATAAATTTTATTAATATTCGCATATTTTTGTAAATTTAATGGCTAAAAATAATATAAAAGATGGTGATTTAGTAGATATTACTACAGATGAAAAAAAACTTAGGGGAATTTTAATGCCTTCTAGTAAAGATTCTCTTGTATTAAAATTAGATTCAGGTTATAACATAGGTATGCAAAGAAATAAAATTAAAAAAATAAATTTAATTAAAAAATATAATAAAAAAGAAGAAAAAATTAAAGAGAGATTAAAATTTAATAAAGCTCTTCCAACTATTTCTATTCTCCATACTGGTGGAACAATTGCAAGCAAAGTTGACTATAGAACAGGAGCTGTAACAACCAGATTTACTCCAGAAGATTTAATAGCAATGTTTCCAGAGTTAAAGAATATAGCAAATATTAAATCAAGATTAGTCTTTCAAATGTTTTCTGAAGATATGGAACCAGAGCATTGGCAGATTTTAGCAAAAGAAGTAACTAAAGAATTAGAAAAATCAGATGGTGTTATTATAACCCATGGTACAGATACTATGCACTATACTTCATCTGCCCTTTCATTTATGTTACAAGACCTTGATAAGCCAGTAATCCTAGTTGGAGCACAGAGAAGTTCTGATAGGGGTTCTAGTGATGCATTCTTAAATTTAATTTGTGCTATTAATTTTATTACAAAAACAAATTTTGCCGGGGTAGCAATTTGTATGCATAAAGATATGAGCGATGATACATGCTACATACACAAAGGTACTAAAGTTAGAAAATTGCATACTTCAAGAAGGGATGCATTTAAATCTATTAATGAAAAGCCTATAGCCGAAGTTACTAAAGAAGGCAAAGTAAATTTCTTATCTAATTATATTAAAAAAGAAAGTAAAAAGACAATATTAAAAAATAAATTTGAAAAGAAGATAGCATTAATTAAGATTAGGCCAGGTTTTAGTTATAAAGAATTAGAATTTTATGAAAAGAACAAATACAAAGGAATAATAATAGAAGGAACTGGGCTTGGTCATATGCCAGCTAATATTTTAGATAAATATACAAAAGATCATAAAAAATTATTAGATACCTTAAAAAGATTATCCAAAAATATGTTAATATGTATGGCATCCCAATGTATATTTGGGAGAGTTAATATGAATGTTTATTCAACAGGTATAGATTTACAGAATTCTGGTGTTATTCCTTTGGAAGATATATTATCAGAAACTGCATATGTAAAACTAGGTTGGGTATTAGCTAATACTAAGAAATTAGAAGAAGCAAAAAGTTTAATGTTAAAAAATATTGCTGGGGAGATATCAGAAAGAACTACAGCAGAATTCATAGAATGATTACCATTAAAGAATTATTAAATAAACTAATATGGGTCAGATAGATTATAATAAATTAGGATTAAAAGTAGGTATTGAAATACATCGTCAGTTAGAAACAAATAAATTATTCTGTAAATGCCATTC
>CAYIXF010000026.1:0-1144 GCA_964367265.1 Candidatus Woesearchaeota archaeon | reverse complement strand
AAATGTAATATTGTTGATTCTGTGCAAGTTATGAGAAAGCAAGTTCTTGATTTTAGTAATACATCTGGCTTCCAAAGAACAGCATTAGTTGCTTACGATGGATTAGTAAAAGATGTTAGAATACAAACTATATGCTTAGAAGAAGATGCTGCAAGAAAAATTAAAGAAGTAAAAGATTATGTTGTTTATAGGTTAGATAGACTTGGAATTCCTTTAATTGAGATTTCTACTTATCCAGATATAAATTCTCCACAAAAAGCCAAGGAAATAGCAGAATACCTTGGAATGATTCTTAAATCAACTGGAAAAGTAAAATCTGGAATAGGCACTATAAGACAAGATTTAAATGTATCTATAAAAGGCGGAGCAAGGGTAGAAATAAAAGGAGTACAAGAATTAAACTTAATACCAAAAATAATTTCTTTAGAGGCAGAAAGACAATTGAATTTAGTAAATCAAGGACTAAAAGTATCCCCAGAAGTAAGAAATGCAAATTTAGATGGCACAACCTCTTTCCTAAGACCAATGCCAGGAGCCTCTAGAATGTATCCAGAAACAGATATCCCCCCAATAAAAATAACTAAAAATATGCTAGCTATGATTAAACTACCAGAGCTTATAATGGAAAAGGTAATAAATTTAAGAAAAAAATATTCTATAAATCAAGACATAGCTCGTCAATTAGTTAAAGAAAATAAACTGGAATTATTTAATAAATTATTAAGATTTAATGTAGACCCATCTTTGATAGCTAATACCTTAATATTAACTGTAAAAGATATTAAATCAAGGCATAATCTAAATGTAAATAAATTAAAAGATAGTGATTTTGAGTTTATATTTAAGAATTTATCAGAAAGAAAAATTAGCAAAAATGCAATAGAAAATATCTTAATAGACATAATAAAAGGGGAAAAGATAGAACTATCTAAGTATAAAGAACTTTCTGATGAAGAACTAGAAAAAGAAATTAAAAAAATTATAGAGCAAAATAAGAATGCAAATATTGGTGCTTTAATGGGTATTATAATGGCTAAGTATAGGGGCAGGGTAGAAGGTAAGAAAGTAATGGATATTTTGAAGAAATTATTACAGTAGAAATCCTTATAAACCATATTTAATACAAAATTTTATGTTAAAGGGT
>CAYIXF010000025.1:0-7917 GCA_964367265.1 Candidatus Woesearchaeota archaeon | reverse complement strand
GAGAAAAACCACTCTCTAACTAATGGATGCAGTATAGCATTTACTTCTCTTGCATTATATGGTTCTTTTAGGGTTTCTATCATTTTAATTAACTACGCGTTGTACCGCAAATCTTATATAACTATAATAAAACTAAATCCTATGGTTAAACTATCCACTCAGCTTATAAATCTTATCAAAGACGATATTATTTCTCATCTTTATAACAATCAGGTTAGATCTTACTTCACAAGTGAGATAGCCAAAGAGATTAGAAGGGACAACGAATTTGCTTTAAAGCTTCTTACTGAGCTGCAGGAACAAGGTTTGGTAGAGCAGATAAAGAAGAACAAGCAAGGCAAGAAATATCTAGCCAGAGTTAAATGGCGCATCCCAAATCATGTAATTAAAGCATATGAACAGCGAAATCGTTAAAGTTATACAATTAGTAAAGAAAGAATCAAAGAAGTTTACTCTTCCAAGCGTATCAGAAATAGCTTTATCTAAAGAGCCATACAAAGTACTTATTTCCTGTTTGTTAAGCCTTAGAACTAGAGATGAAGTAACTCTAGCAGCATCTACTAGGCTGTTTAAGCTTGCATCTACCCCAGAAGAAATGATTAAACTAGATGATAAAACAATACAGCAAGCTATCTATCCTACAGGCTTCTATAAAAGAAAAACAAAGACAATTAAAGACATTTCTAAGACATTAATAGATAATTATGATTCTAAAGTTCCTAGCAGCCTAGATGAATTGCTTAAGCTTAAAGGTGTGGGCAGGAAAACAGCCAATATAGTTGTAGTTTATGGCTTTGATAAGCCAGGAATGCCTATAGATGCACATTGCCATCGAATTCCTAATAGGCTTGGCTGGATAAAGACTAAAACCCCAGAAGAAACAGAAGCTAAACTGCGAGAGATAATTCCTAAAAGATATTGGAAAGACTTTAACGACGTGTTTGTAGCTTTTGGCCAGAATATTTGCAAGCCAATAGGCCCAAAATGTAGTATTTGCCCTGTGAGTTCTCATTGCGCTTATTTTAAGAATATTGCATGAAAATAATATCAATGCAACGGATATGCAACACATACGCAACGGATATGCAACACATCCATTTGACGTCCAATATTAAAAAGATTAATAAATAGGTTTTACTTCTATGTATAAATGGATGAAAAAGACTCTGATTTTAAAGAAAAGGTTAAAAACTCATTCTTAAAAGCAAAAGAAGACTATAATAATCTACAAAATCAAATCAAAGAACTAAAAGAGATTATTTTAAGACAGGAAGAACAAAATAAGCTTCTTAGACAAAAAGAGTTAGATAAAATGGCAGATAACCTTTATCAAGGTCTTTTAAACGACAAAATAGAAAAGGTCTCCAGTGGAAATGAAGGGGTTGCAACAAACAAACAAACAAACAAACACGAAACGATCACGCAACAAATAACAGACATTGATGCTCTTAAAGACAAATATAGGTCTGTAACAAAACAAAAATTAAGGTTATATCTCGCAATATACAATATGGAAGAGGAAAAGAAGCCTGTAACTTATAAAACTCTATCTAAATACTTAAAATTATCAGAAGAAGCTGTAAGGGTTTATATCTTTAAAATGCTTGAAATTGACATTCCTTTAGAAAAACATCGTGTAAATAATAAGCTAATAGTTTTTAAAATTCCTCAATATGTTAGATCTCTCAATTTAAAGCAATTTTTAGAAGATCTCTATTATGGGATTGATGATGCCCAAGGGCGTTTAACAGATATTTAGCACTCAAATTTAGCATTTATACGAACAAAAAGAGTAAATAACTCTCAAAAATAGTCATTATATGCCTCAAAAACACTCAGAAACACCCATTTTTGATCTAATAGTCATCAATATACTCTTTATCGTCGATAGTCTACCTAAAAACATACTCTCACTTTTTAAAATTAAACTAACAAATCAACTAATTTTATCTGATTTTACTATCTAATCTATTTACTATTCTAAATATGATCTAAAAACTGTTCTCCGAACGTTCTCCGACTGTTCTCCGAACGTTCCACAGACGTCTCCGACTGTTCTCCGAACAATCCGAAATCTTTAATAACTTGCTAATCTTTTATGCAATTATGTGGTGGCCATTTAGAAAAAAAGAAGATGTTATAGCTTCACTTAAAAAATCTCTAGAATTATCCTTTTTAAATGTTAAAAAAGATTTTGAATCTTTAAAAACTGATCATCATACAAAAATAAGCATAATTCTAGATAGACTTGATAGGTTAGAAAGGGTTAAGTTGGAAACTGCAACTAATCAAGAATCGTCAATAACAAATAACATAGATATATCAGATTCTACTCTTAAAATATTTGATTCTCTAACAGATAAACAAAAAACACTTTGCAGAGTTGTAGCTGCTCTTAATCTTGAATCTCCAGGTAAGTGGATCAGTCTTAAAACTGTATCAGAAGACCTACACCCAAATAGCAGTTATAATAAGGTAAGGTCTAACCTATCTGAATATACATCTCTTCTTGAAGAATTAGGATTTATTAAGAAAAGGAAGAAAGGTCGTCAATCATATATTATGTCAACTAACTTAAATCCATGTCTAAAAGAGCTTCAACAAATAAATAAACTAGCTAGATCTTCTAAAAAGAAACAAGATAAAAAATCTAAGCAAAGCTGAAAAGTTTTAATCTTATAATTTTAGGAAGCTATATTAAGCCATAATATGAATTATTAAATATAATGGCCAAAAAACATTTGTTTCAAAAAACAGAAAGTAGAAGGATTATAGCTATTTCTTTAATACTAACCCTATTCGTTACAGCACTAGATGGATTAAGGTGGGGAGTAACTTGGTCACTTAGAAATATTGTTGGGTTTGGAGAAAGTTTATCCTATTTTTATTCTTTGGCTCTTGTAGTGGTTATATTACTATTTGTTATAAACAAATATAAAGATTTACTAGAATAAAGATACCTTATGTCTTATAAGATATCTAGCATTTACTATAGCCGAATATTTTTCAGTATCTAGCTTTTGTTTTATTCTTTCATCAGTCATTCGGTTTACTTCGTCATAAAAATCTTTGAGTATTTCCTCATCATGGCCAGCACTTCCGAGTATAGAATTCCCTTCTGAAAATTCTTTAAAGGCAGAAATTTTATATGAGCATCCCACAGATCCATATATCATCTTACTAAGTTCCATTACGACTCCAGCGCCTGGAGATCCACGATAACCTATTTCATAGGTTAATTCATCTCTTATCTTTCTTGGGCTTATTTTTTCCCAAAAATTTACATGTTCTCCCAGTTTGATTAATTCTTCTAAAGACAAATCTTTTGGAGTTTCTGTCATTTTGTAACTATTATCTAAAGATAAATAGTTTTTTAAACCTTTCTCTAACCTTCTTTACATCAAAATACCCACCTCTAAGGCCAAAAACAAGCATAAATTCATCAAAACGACATATTATACTCAATATACGAACACAAAATTATGACAGTTTAAACCTATTCCACTTCCATTCATGCATACATGCTTCTAAATTAGGTCTTGAAGCTTTCTCCATGCAATCGGCAAGATCATCGCATCTAACCTCATTTCCATTTAACCAGTCTCTTACAGGATCGTAGAAGTATTCTACTTTTCCTTCTTTATTTTTTAATTCATAGATAGATATCCCATTATATGTGTTATAAACAACCATATCATCTTTACCATCACAATCAATATCATAATTTCTTTTTTGAAATCTATCTACTCTAGCTACCTTTCCATCTTTCTTATGGTAAAATGTCTGGTCTTCAACCCTTTCTTTACAAACATATGAAGAAGGGACTGTATTTGCAATTTGTGAATGTGCTAATAATCCAAGTGTTGCTGCGGCTCCAAGAGCCAGAAGTCTCTTCATTATTATAAGAAAATACAAACAAGTTTAAATAAATTATTGTTCTAAAAGTTATAATCACAGCTTAAATCTTTTAAGAACTAAAACATTTAATCAAAGATTAGAAATTATGAATAAATTTAAATATTAAAAAATAATTATTTTTCTTAAATGAATAAGCATATTAGAATATTGATAATATTCACAGTTCTATATCTTATAGTTGGATTGATTTATGGAACTATAGTTTATGCATTGGGGGATAATTTAAAGCTAGCAGAGTCAAAAAATAATATCTTTTTACATTTATCCAACTCAATTTTTTCATGGCCTGCGCTACTCTTACGTTATTCATCAGACTGGTCAAGGCTTCTTGACTATCCTTGGAATCATAAAATAACTGTTATAATAATCATAGGTGTTATAGAGGTTTCTTTAGTCGTTTTATCCAGATATATAAATAGTAAATTAAGATTATAATGGACAAAAACTAAAATATCTTACTCTTTATCCTAGCTTCAAGATCTCTTTCATATTTAATAGCAATTTCATTTTGCCTGGCAATATACTCTTTTTCATCAATTATTGGTTTTTCCGGAATAGGCCTTACATCTTTCCAATTCTTACGATGATAATGTGCATAATAGCCAATTGTTGCAGATTCTAATGCATAAGACCTTGCAGCACCAAAGACAATATCTATAAATGCTTTTAGTCCATCCATATTTATAGCCCAAGCAATACTAGCCCAATTACAGTTAAAATAGCTCCTACACCCTTAATCAGCGTAAAATCCGACTTGAAAATGAAATATGATGCAACAGTAACTAACAATATTTGTGCACTGTTTACAGCAAGAGCATATCCTGGGTTTGGAGCAATCTTAATTGATTGTGTCAAAATAACATTTGAAACTATTGAGAACAAAGCAGCAGCTGCTAATATTGATAAAGATGCTTTTGTAACCTCTAATGACTCACCTACAGATAACAGATAAGCCAAGCTTATTAGGGTCCCAATACCAAAAACATAAAAAACAAGTATCTCACTTTTCACTCCAACATTCAAAGCTTTTTTAAAAAGCAGATTCATAAAAGTAAATCCAACCATTGATACTATTGCAAGTATAAACCAATTCATTTTCATATCCGTCTGCTATTTATTCTGTCTTCAAGATTACTTTTGTATCTTGATAATATATTATTTTGTCTAGCAACATATTCATCTTCATTTAATACAGCTTTTTGAGGAAAAGGCCATTGTTCTTTCATATGGTCTTTATATGACATATAAGCAAATGTGCTAAGCGAACCTTTAGTTAATAATCCATAAAAAATTAAGTCTTCCATAAAATTCAGTATATTAAAAAGTATAAAAAACTATCTAAATAGTATCCAATGGACTCCTAACTTTCTTCAGCTGTTCTTTACTTACTTGTGTATAGAAACTAGTAGTTTGCAAGTTACTATGCGCTAATAGCATCTGAATCTTCCTTATATCTACCCCATCTTCTAATAAATGGGTTGCAAAAGCATGTCTCAGCAAATGGCAATATACTTTCTTTTTTATTCCAGCTATTTGTGCAGTTCTTTTAACAGCTCTCTGAATGGCTCTAGTTCCAATGCTGCCATTAACTCCTGGAAATAAATATTCAGAATTGTGATTTTCAAGATACTCTTTCAGATCTACAATTACTTTTTCAGAGAGGATAAAAAACCTATCTTTTCCACCCTTCCCAAATTTTAATAATCCTGTTTTATCTTCTAAATTTAAATCCTTAACTTTTAAGTTTGCACACTCGCTAACTCTTAGCCCAGAAGAATACATAATCTCAATAAATAACTTATTTTTTAATTTTTTTGCAGAATTTATCAACAATTTTATCTCTTCTTTACTAAGCACATCAGGCAATCTTCTTTGTTTTTTTGGAGTTTTAATATTTGCTGTAATTCCTTTCTGCAAAACTTCATCGTAAAAAAATCTTAGGCTTGATCTTGCCAATGCAACGCTTCCAACATCATTCTTTTTATTGAGCATGAATCCAAGAAATTTCTTCACATCATCTTGGCTAATCTCATTAACATCTTTCTTGATAAAATCAATAAACTTCTCATTGAAGAAACAATACATTCTGATTGTCCTCTCACTCTTTCCCTGCAACTTTAACTCTGTTGATATCTTCTCAACAATCTCTTTTTTATCCATATTAGATTATACGAACATTGGTTAATATAAATCTTGCTATAATTCTTAGAAACTCTCTATTCTACTACATAAACCTTTATATAAACAGCTTTGAACCTTATCAATATTGGTTGCAATCAATAAAAAAGAGGATTATTTTTCTTTATAATACTTATACAGCATATAAATTCCTACAGCAGCCAATATCACAGGAACAATCTTTCCTACAATAAAATCAAAACCAATTATCAATCCAACACCTAGCAAAATTAATCCAGTAATCAATTTTGATTTATCCCGTTGCTTTGCCATTTTATTTTGCGAACTTTCTTTTCGTCAATGTTTTCTTAAAAGGTTATTATACATACTTCTTTAATAAGCTTGGTATTGCTGCTCCAACAGCACACGGCATCGCTATATTTATGACAATTTTCAAGCTTTCATATATGCTGCCTGCTAATAAATTTACACCAGCAAGATAAACTAATATAAATGATACAAATAATGAAACAAAATACAAAGAAACTAGTCTTTTTGTTAAAAACTGTCCAAAATGCCTTCTTTCCTTATGTTTAACTCTGCTGTAAGAAACAAAATATATCTCAGCTATTAAAATTGCAAATGTTACTAGAACAATAGCAAAAACTCTTGCTGGGCTTTGCAAAGATACAGTTTTTACTAATGCTCCATTAAATACAAATGTAGATCCAAGGATAAATGAACCAAATAATGCATTGATAACATCTCTTTTGCTAAAATGCTCAGGCACCCTTTCAATCAATTTTTGCCTTAGTATTTCCATATCATATTCTATCTTTCTTATCTCTTTCTCTTCTTTCGTAATAAGTCCAATCTCTTTTGTCATTTCCCTTAAATTTGAAAAAGGTTAAATTAATATATAAACTCTTCTACTTGTTTTATATGACAAAAAAAGCGCACTATCTTACACTGCTTAAATTCTGCAAAAATTGCAATGCAAACATCCAATATAATTCTGCAGCTTTTAGGCCAAGCAAGGCAACACGCTGTCCAAGTTGCGGCTCACAGGATAGAACTAAATTTAAAAGATCAAAATGAATAAGATTATAAGAAGTGCCATTATATTTTTTATCTTATATTTTATAATTGGGATAATCTTTATACTAAAGTATCCATTTATTATATTTTCTAGTTCTTATGCTAGAGAAGCATTTTCTGCCAATACTTTAGATGTATTGAAAGAGGTAGGATCAGATTTTATTTTTTGGCCGTCTGAGTTTAGGAACTTATTTTTATCATGGTCTTTTCGTACACCAACTGGTTACGGTGTCTTATCTGATGAATTTTCCTATGTTCTAATCTTCGTTTTATTAACAATAGCAACATATGTTATTGATCAAAAATTTGTCAAAAAATCAGAAAACATGATTAAAAGAAGTAAATAAATTTTGATTAAACTTTTCTTTTGCTCAAGCTTTTTCTAAAAGCTTGATTTATCTAACTACAATCTCATTAAAGTCATAGAATATCTTTGCAACTTCTTCCCTGCATCTTACTAACTCCTTCTCTCCATCTTTTGTCAATGAATATCGCTTATAGAAGCTGTTTCCATTGCTTTCTATTATCAGGCTCTTGTTCTTAAGCTCTTTCAATACTGGATAAATCGTTCCAGGATTAGGCTTAATACCCTTTCTTTTTTCAAGCTCAACTGCGATCTCACTACCGCTTAACTCTTTTTTATTTAACGTCCACAGAATGAAGAAACTCAAATAACCACGCATGTCACAACCATTAACCATCTTACAATTACTATCTACTAAAGAATTTTATAAACCTTTCTATAATTAAACATATATATTGTACTTCCAATAAGTATATAAA
>CAYIXF010000024.1:0-8382 GCA_964367265.1 Candidatus Woesearchaeota archaeon | reverse complement strand
AATAATTGTATTAAAATGGCTAAAGATGCTGATTTAGTTATATGTGAATCAACTTATTCACATGAATTAGAAAATAAGGCTAAGGAATATAAGCATTTAACATCAAAACAAGCTGCTTTAATAGCTAAAAAGGCTAAAGCTAAAAGATTAATTTTAACACATTTTAGTCAGAGATATAAATACATTGAAGAGTTAAAGAAAGAAGCTAAAAGTATATTTAGTAATGTAGAATGTGCTGAAGACTTTATGGAGATTAATGTTTAATTATTTCTCCTTTAATTTATCCTTTAGTTTCAACTCTTTTAATAATTCTTTGTATCTGTTTCTTATTGTTACTTCTGTTACTCCTGCTACATCTGCAACTTCTCTTTGTGTTCTTTTTTCATTATTTAATAAAGCTGCAACATATAAAGAAGCAGCTGCTATTCCTGTTGGACCTCTTCCAGAGGTTAATTCTGCTTTTTGTGCTTTTTGTAATATTTCAACTGCTTTGCTTTGGGAATTTGCAGTTAAATGTAAAGCAGAAACAAATCTAGGAAGATAATCAACTGGATCACTTGGTAATATTCTTATACCTAATTCTCTTGTAATAAATCTGTATGTTCTTCCAACTTCTTTCTTCTCTATTCCAGAAGCTTCTGATAATTCATCTAATGTTCTTGGAACTTCATAACGTCTGCATGCAGCATAAAGAGCACCAGCAACAACAGATTCCATTGATCTGCCCCTTACTAGGCCTCTTTGTACAGCCATTGTATAAATTCTTGAAGCCTCTTCTTCTACAGAATGAGGTAATTTTAAAAATGAAGAAACTCTTTTAAGCTCTGCTAATGCTAATTTTAAGTTTCTTTCTATAGCTGTACTTACTCTGTACTGCCATTTTCTAAGCCTAAAGAATTTATCTCTTGTTTTACCACCTAATTGATAGATATCTCCTGTTTGACCTATGTTTGTTCCTAAACCCCTATCATACTTTGTATAAGTTAAAGCTTGACCTGTTCTACGTCTAGATGATGCCTTATCTTCAAATTCACGCCATTCTTGGCTGAAATCAACCATCTTTTCTTCTACAACAAGACCACAATCTTTACAAATAATTTCGCCTTTTTCTTTATTTAGAGAAAGATTTATTCCTTCACATTCAGGACATTTTTTTATATATTGAGATTTTGATAGCATTTACTACCCCCCGATGGAATCATGATAAGGTTTATAAATTTGAACATTAACTTATATATAAAGCTTTCGTTTCTTATGGAATTTTAGTGTAAAGGTTTATAAATTGATTAAAAAAGAAGGATAAGACTTATAAAGAGATATTAGAATAAAAATTTCTTTTTATTGTTGCAAGAGAACTGCATTTATTGTATTTTCTTGACCTGGTCTTGATGTTATTCTTGCTTTTCCAAGCTCTGTTTCTATTATAGTGCCTTTTGTCATAATATTTCTTCTAACGAAATGTTGATTGGCTGGGTTTTCAACTATTGTAATTATTTTAGCCTTTTTATATTTTTTATTTTTTGGATCATAAATATTTACTATATCAGAAGCTAATAATCTACTTTTTATATACCCGCCCCTTATTCTTATCTTTTTTGTGGATAGCTTTGCTAATTTAGTTAAGGTTGGTTCTGAAGCCATATCATAAACTTTTTTCTTTCTATTTGTTCTATAACGACCTCCAGTAATTTTTCTTCTTGATAATGCCCTAGATTTTGCCATTTTGTTTTTAAGATATTAAGCATTTATAAATTTAACCCTATAAAGGTGTTAGAAAGGTTTAAATAGTATTTGGCTTGTAGGCTAATAATATGGAAATAGAAAGGCCATTAGATGCTTTAAACAGTGCAAGAAATAAGAAGGTAATAGTAGAGTTAAAGAATGGCAAACAATTAACTGGGAAGTTAAAATCGTTTGATATTCATATTAATATTGTTCTAGACGATACACAAGAACTTGAGAATGGAGAGGTAAAGAGAAAGATTGGAAGTACTTTTGTAAGGGGCGATACTATAATTCTAATTTCTCCAGAGTAATATGGCAAAAGGAACTCCTTCTATGGGTGTTAAATCTGGTAAAAAGAATTTTATTAGATGCAGGAGATGTGGAAGAAGAACGTATCATATAAGGAAAAAAAGATGTTCTAGTTGTGGTTTTGGTAAGAATTCTAAGTTGAGAAGTTACAATTGGAAGAGAAGATAAGTTTTTATATTATTAAAAAAATTTAATTCTAGGCGGGTGTGCCGGAGCGGTCAAACGGGATAGGCTTAGGACCTATTGGCTTAGTGCCTGCGCAGGTTCGAACCCTGTCACCCACATTATGCTCTAGCATACTTTTTAGCTTTTTCAAGAACGTTCTCAACGAAATTAGGATCTGCTCCATTCTCTTCATCACATCCAAGACCATTATAGTATCTTAAAGCCCTAGACCAACCAGCATAAGTAGCATATTTATTAACGTAAATTGGATCTTTACATAATGCAGCAATTGTTGATTTTGATATATTCCCTTCCCTATAATAATTTTTTAAGATAGTTAGACCGCACTTTAGATTTACATCTCCATCTTCTAAATTTATTTTTCTATCTTTTTTAAATATTGTACAATAATTTTCTGCTGTAATTGGCAAAACTTGCGCTATACCTATTGCACCTTGTTGACTAATTTTTATCCTGCCATCTTCTGTATGTTCAAAATTACTTTCTTGCTCTATTAAAGCTAAAGCTATATCTTTTGGAATATCTAAGTTATCAGCTAAATTTAATATTTTATCCTTTATATTTTTAAGTTCTACGCAATCATTTGTAATATAACCATTTCTAAAATAACATATGCTATTTGTTTTATAACATTCTTCTTCATCACATGCATTAATTAAACCTTCCCCACATTTATCACATGATGAAAGTAGTCTTGTTGTTGTAGGTGTACCTAAAGATACACCTTCCTTTTTTCCTTCTGCTGTTTTTTCCTCAAATTCTTTTTTAATTTCTTCTTTTGTTTTTTGTACTTCTTTAGTTTCTGGTATTTTTATCCAATCAGCTATTTTCATATAAATGTAACCTATTCTAGCTTGCGCCCTTGCCTTTGAATTTGTATCAACTGAATATTGCTCTATTTCTCTATAACTTGTTACCTTTTCTTCCCTTATTTCTCCTAGAATTATATTTAATATATTTCCTTTCTTATCTTCTATTTCTGCTGGGTTTTTATCAAGATCTTTTTCTATTTCATCAAATTTAAGATCTAATTCACTTAATCCTTGCTTACTATCTTCTGCACCCCAAAGTTTTTGTTGTAATTTTTCGAATTCAGAAGTTTGTCCTTTTAATTTTGCTTCATTAAGTTTTAGTTCTTTTGCTATTTCTTCTCTTACTTGTAAATCTTTTACTTGTATTGTCCTCTTATCTAACCAGCAATTACCTAAGTTACGGCCTTCTTCATCCTTACCACAACTACCAACAAGTTCCCAATCACCAGGATTAGTTCCTCCACCAGGATTTGTTATAGCACATGTTCTTACAATACCTGTTGTAATTAAACCATATTGTTGTGGAAGTACTAAGCTACCTAAAGATGGTGTTGTTCTTGGGGAGTCTGGAACACATTGCTGTTCTGTCTTTATTTCCCTTTTTCTTTCATCATTTATTATTTGATCATTTATTGCATTTAAAGTAAACGAACTAGATACCTTACCAAATCCACATTCTACTCTTCCATTTATTTCTACACAAATTGTATTTAAGTTAGAAGGGCCAACTATGTCTATACTTTTATCAACAAAACCACCATCTGGAATTGTTGCTCTTCTAAGTCCTCTTTCTGGATCTGTTACGAATAAATAATTACCTAAATCATCTTTTAAATATACCGTATAAGATATACTTCCTCTCTGTACTCCTGTATCAAATTGTGGCCTTGTTCCTGCGTATATATGATAATAAACTTGATATCTTGATTCTTCTTTTATGCCTGGTAAGGTTGTTCTTCCTGCTGTTGTTGTCCATGGGGATTCATCAAAGAATGCTGTAAATTGTGGTGGATTTTCTGGCTGTGTTAATTGATCAAAGAAGTTTCCAAAGTTTGGCAATTTACCAAATATTGCTGATCTACATATCTGTGTTCCTATTTCTGCAGTTGATCTTCCTTGGAATGCTGCAAATGCGCTCTTTGCATAATCTTTAGTAAAGAAGTTAACAGAATCTGCAACATTTTGTAAGCTATCTTGGAATGTAAGATATTCTCCACCGCCTTGTGCTTGCTTAAATAATTTTTCTGATATTAAATTAATTATACCGCCATGTAAGTTAAATATAGCAATTGCTTCTCTCCATGCTAATTCACAAATACCAATTGATCTTATCCTATCACATATGCCGATGGATTTACCTTCTACTTTAGCTGTTTGTAAGCAATTCATATACCCATCTAACAATGATTTTATATTTCTTAAGCCTGCTAATATTCCTGTTAAACATATTGGAACTGGTTCATAAGGAATATCTAAGTTTGGTAAGCCTAATACAATAGAACCAATAATACCCGTTTCGACAACGTTAGAAACTTGCCATCTTCCTCCTAAATTCATCCTAGAAGCTGGACACATTACAGGATCACAAACTCCGAATAATAATCTACAATCACTTGGATCCATAACGTCTTGACAAGCTGGTTGATTTAATGCTTCTGTTGTTCTGTATCTTATTTGACTACAAACAAATCTTCCGGCTGGTGTTGTTACTTGCCCATTTTCTTTACATTGGCCAACTTGGCTAGCTACGCTTGTAAGATCCCTAAGTTTAGGTTGAAATTCTGGTCTTGATAATGCACTTTCATGCAGCACAAGAACATCATCTTGGTTACAAAGTATCCCATCTGGACCAACATTCCATTCTTGTATTGTTCTTGGATCTCCTGTTTGGTACCAATCTAAAATTTTAGCATAATTACCTGCTCTTGTTGGTATACAATAAGGACGTCCTTTGTTATCAAACTCAGCTCTTGCAACATCTTTTAAGTAATCTTTTCTTAAACCTAAATCTCCTAAGTAAACAGTATCAGATGCTACATAAAATTTACCTTGATTATCTTTAAATACCAATTTTCCATCTTTTGTTTTTGCTTGTTCTTTTAATTTTTCTTCTTGAATTCCTAGAAGTATTATATCTGCAGCTGTTTTGCTTTCCTTAAGTTTATCTATTGTGTTTTGTATAGGTTCTTTTAAACTAGGGATATCTTCTTTTGTTGCCGGCACTAAGTTTTCCTGTTGTATTAATTTTACTTTTCCATTTTCTGTTGATGGTATATAACCACTATATATTTGTTGTTCTTTATTTTCTTGATAAGCACGAGGGATAACATTTACATCAATATTTAATTGTGATTTAGCTTCGCTTTGTAGTTTTGTTATTATGTCTTGTGGTATACCTCTTTCTCTGTATTCTATTACGGCTGCATAAGCATCATTAAATTTAGTTACAGATACTCTTTGTTCTTCTTCTGATTTTTTTACAAAATCTTTATCTAATATTACTGGGGAGGTATCTTTTGCTATTTCATAAGCTTCTAGCTTATTTTTAATAGTCTTATCTAGCGCTTCGTATTGCTTTTTTGAATTTTCTACATCAATGCCTGTATCTATGTAACGTTTCCATTTTTCTCTATCTCTCAATTCTTCTTTCGTTAAAATTTCTCTACCTGTATTTTTCTCAAATTGTTCATTTATTCTTTTATAGTCTTCATCTTGTTTATATCCCGCTGCTGAGATATAATTTTCATTTATGTCTGTAACTATTTCTTGAGCTGTATCTAAATGATTTTCTATTTCATCTGAGTATTTACTCATACATTTATCAAATGTTCCAGATCCTTCAACACCTTGAGCAACTTCATTGCTACATTTTTGTTTATAGAATGGGATAATATCATTTCTTGCTTGTTTTCTGGCAAGTGTACCAAAAGAATTTTTTATTGTTAAGTAAGCAAATGTTCCAAGACAAATACCTTTCCAAGATGTTACAACATTATTTAATTTTCTTATATTTTCATCTAATTGATCTATAAGTTTTTTAGTACTATTTATTTTTCTATCTATTTCTTGTGGTGTCCACTGTATTGCTCTTTTTTCTATAGGTAGATGTATTAAGAATGGAGATTCTGAGTAAACTATTCCTGAACCTGGATGTACAGAAACATATGCTTCTACTTTTGTATTTACTTTTGTTAACCTAATTCTAGAAATTTCTTTAGTTCCATCTGAATTTATTCTTGTATAAATATCTGCTGTCTTGCCTAATTCTATTGTAATAGAATCTTTTATTTTGTTATCTATTTCAGAAACTCTTGCTAACCTTACACTATTTTTTGTTATTTCTCTAATTTTCCAGTTAAATCTATCTGGATTTTTTAAATCTGTTCCGTTAAGTAAAATTGTATCTTTATATATTTCTCCCGTTGGGTCACCATCAATTTCAAAGAATGCGCTTGATTGTTGTGTTATATCTACGGGTAATACATCAACTAATGTAACTGCTGCATTTTCATCTTTTAGAACTTTAGTTTCTGCTTCCACATTAGGTAATAAATCTTTTTCTAATTCATCAATTCTAGCTTGTGCCTCTTGTATTTTTTGACTATTTGGATATGATAGAACTTTTTTGTAATAATGCCTTGCAATTATGCTGAGTTCAGTTAGTGTTGCTTGTTTATCTTTGCTTTCTCTGCCAATAACAGTATTAACTGTACTTGCTAAATCTTTCATTCTTTCATAGGATTGAGCTATATAGAAGTAAGTGTCACTTTCAAAACCTGTTTTTTGATATTTGTCTATTACTTTTTTGTATTCTGATATTGCCGTACAATAAGATTTTAATGCATCTTTATTATCTTTACTTTGTAAATCTTCTATCTCTTTATCGTCTTTTATTATATAATTTTTACAGATATTTGATTCGAGAACTGAAATTTCATCGTCTGTTTTGTAAATTCCTACTCCTTGTAATAATAATTCATAAATTGGTCTTAAATCTGGAATTGATTTAATGTAATTTATAATATTTAAGTAAGTTCTTTTATTTAAGGGATATTGGTTTAAATTTCCAACAACTGTTACTACTTTTCCTCCAACTTCTTTAACTTTAGAAGGGGTCATTTTACTTACAAAACCTACTATTGTATTCCATGCATTTTCTGCTAAAGCTGGATTATCTTCAAGAACATTTTTGATTCTTTCTTTGTCTATATCTATCTTTAATGGGTCATAAGTTTTAGATATAATTTCTTTATTGCCAACAGAGTCTTTAAGTATTACACTTTCTCTTATTTTATTTCCCTTTTCTAATTTAGTTCCTTCTACTACTTCATCAACAACCCAATTAGAACCTGGGTAAATTGGCATTCCTTTTGTTAAAATTTTATTATAAACATTTCCACCAACTATTATTTTTAATTCAACTTTTGTTTGTGGTTCTGAAATCTCATTAAGTTTAACTCTTAAATTATCATTAAAGAATGGAGAAGATCCTAATAATTTAATTATCGGAGATCTCTCGTCTTTATTCAAGGTAAATGAACTTATTTGATTAAGGTAAGTATCATAAACAAATATTGTTGCTTTTGAAGAGCTTATATCTGATACCCTTAAGTAACCTTTTTTATTCCAGAAATCTTGCTTTTCGCCTTGTTTCCATACGTTTTCATCTATTGCCTCTGTTAAAACTAAATCTTGCTTTGATACATCTCCAAAGCCCCTATCTATATCGAAGTATAGGCGCATAGTCATGTTTAAGGTTATTTTATCTGGAACATCCTTTTCTTTCTCTATTTTTCTAAGTGTAACAATAAGATAGCCAAGATTATCTATGCTTTGGTAGGTTTTTATTGGTGGAATATAAACTGGGGTACCAACAACAAAATCTCTAGAAATTTCATTTACAAAAACATAGGCTGATTTTACTTTAGGTATGCCTATAAATGGTTCTATTGTTGGGCTGCCTTGATCAAATAAAATACTTCCAGGAGTTACACCTTTTAAGAATACATAAACAGGAATATTATTTTTTTCTATCATCGGAGCTGGAATTACAATAGGTTGGTATTCTGAAACCTCTATTGTTATTGCTTCTCCTAGATTTTCTTCTTGTAAGTTTTGTTGAGGAGAAGGAGCTGTTGTTGGTGGTGCTTGTGTATATGTTTGTGCATATGCTTCTAATGGTGTGCTTAGTATTAAAAACATACAAATTATTGCAATTAACTTATTTTTCATTGTGGATATCTAAAGTATTTATTGTTTGAATTTTGTTCTATTGATTCATAAACTTGACTAAGTGTTGTATATGTAGAAGGTGTTTTATCAACCATAACATAAATGATTAACTCATTTT
>CAYIXF010000023.1:0-8808 GCA_964367265.1 Candidatus Woesearchaeota archaeon | reverse complement strand
AAAACAAATTGGGCAATTGATGTTAGCATATTATATCCTTTAATTAAAAGTGGTTATAAGATTAGAGAAATTGGAATTTCTTGGGAAGATAAAACTGGATCTAAATTAAAGGTAACTAAGGCCATACCTAATATGCTTCTAGCTTTACTGAAGATAAGATTTAATCGTTAACTATCTCTTTTTATGCAATAGCTTATCTATATGCTCTTCTATTTTTTCAATTCTATTTTCTATTACATATACTCTTCTAATACCAAATAAAATACCTACTTCAATACCTATCATTACTATCAATAAAAATTGTGTTGGATCAAGCGCCATTTTTCACCTCCTCTATCAATAATATTAAATCTTTTAATTTAAAAACTTATTCCTCTGTTAATACCTCAATCATTGCTGCAAATGCTGGTCTTGTTATAAATACTCCTACTGAAATTCCAACTAGCGTAGTTATAGCGAATCCAGTTAGTAAGCCAGCTCCTGCCCTTAGTAATGGAATCATTGCCGCTACAGTTGCTGCATATGCTGAAAATATTATGAAGAATGCTTTTTTTAATCTGTCTTTCCAGTTGAAATAGCCTTTTCCCCTTTTAATTTCATCTATAATAACAATTTGATCATCAACACCAGTACCTATTACTACTATGATTCCTGCAATAGCCGCTATATCAATATTGTATTTTGCTAATGCTGCAAAACCAAATATTAATAATACTTCTGAAAATAATGTAATAATCATAGGTATAGATATTTTTATAGACCTATACATTAAGAATACCATGAATGTTACGGAAATAATTGCAAGTAAGCCAACTAAGATAGAATTTTTAACAAAGGCTTCTCCCAAAATTGGAGATATCGTGTCTAGTTTTACTATGTTAAGCTTAAATGGCAAACTACCAGTTATTAATATTGTTTGTAGTTTATTCATATTTTTTAAAGAAGTTTGAATTGCCTCTTCTCTAGTTTTACCAATTCCCGGTCCAGTTATCGAAATATCTGTTGCTGCTTTTCCTTTTAAGTCAGCAACTATATTTAGAGAATCTACTAATTTATCATCTAAGTAAAAGTCAAGAGTTTCTGATAATATCTGGCCTGTGGGGGTAGTATTAATTGGAATGTCTCTTGTAATAGTTGCTTGTCTTTCAGCTGCATCTTTACTTAGCGTTATTCTAAAATCAAATCTACAATTGTATTCATCACCAATAGTATTACATACTGTAACACCAGAACATGTTCCATCATTCCTGCATACAAAGACTATATCTTTTTTACCACCCCTAAAAACAGTTTCATTTCCAATTTTTGCTTCAAATTTACCTTGGCTTAGTATCAGTTCCTTAACCTCTTCTTTTGTTGCGCCAGCTACTTCTATTAGGATGTATTTATTACCAAGAAGATCGTCTGCTGGCTTAATTTTTAAATCACTTAAACCATAAACATTCAATCTATTTCCCATTGTTGCTATTAGGTCATCTCTTTCTTGGTTAGATATAGTTGATTCGGGCTGAAGAATTACTCTAGTTCCACCTTGCAGATCTAAACCCTTTTTAATGTTAGAAGATGCTGGTTGTGATACTGTTATGCCTAAATTATCAGATTTTAGCATAGAATATTCTTTTTTGTTTGTTAGTATACGGACTATTTTATCTTTTGAAATTTCATCAATTATTTTATAATAGTCTTGTACTTTATTGATTTCTTTATTATTTATACTCAAAATTATTTCTTGTTGTGTTGGCATTAAGGTTGTAGGATTTTCTATACCTGCTTTGTAAGCTGTGCTATTAAATTCTACATTTTTAATTGCTACTCCGCTAACTGAGAATTGTGGATTAATTGCTATATATGCAAGTATTAAGAAGAAAATTAATATAATTATTCTAAATTTTTTGAATAAGTGTGTTATTTTCATTATGTTATCCCTTTTGCCTTACAGTACCAATATAAGATACAAGTGTTTGTAATCCAAGTATTGAATATGTCCCATATTCCTCCAATTAAAATGATTAAGAATATTTGTTGCATTACTATAGATGTAGAAACTAAATAGCCTACAAGAACTGCCACTATTGTTGTACTTGTCATCATTAAGCCTGGCTTTGCAGATTCGTACATTCTATCAAATAAAGAGCCTTCTTTTCTCTTAAGAACCCTTGTTGTAAGTAAAATATCTGTATCAATTGAATAACCTATTAACATAAGAAATGCAGCAATTCCTCCTGTTGACATTTTAATTCCAAGCAAATTTACTACAGCAAGTGTTGCAATTATGTCTGTAAACGCAGCAAGTAATACTGTTAATGACGGAATAGGAACTCTAAATGTTATAAATACAACAATGCTTATGAAGATAAAAGCAAATAAGACTGCATATAATAATTCTTTAAAGAATGATTCACCCAGTGAAGAACCAACTTCCTCAGCCGAATAATTTTCATTTGTTAGTTGTATTTGTAATTTTTCTTGCAAGGCATTTCTTAAATCTTCTACATTATTGTTGGTTGTTTCTACCGTTATGCCTATTTGTTTACCTGTCGTGAAGTCAGCTATTTTTCTCACAGAAACATCCGATTTAAGTTTAGAACTTAAAAATAATTCTGCTTCTTTTATGTCTAATTGTTTGTCTGTATGGATAGTTGCAGAAATACCACCTTTTAAGCTAATATCTTTTTCTATGAAGTCACCTGTTGTATAATATTTGTTAGCTATTACTATAAGACTAAATAGTAATACTAAAATTGGCAAGATTATAAATTTCTTATAATGCAGATTAAAGATTATTTCTATCTTCTCTTTTAACATAGCTATCACTGAATAAACTTATTTAAAAAGCTTTTTATAATAAGCTTTTAAGAAAAGCTTAAGCAAAAACTAAGAAAAGTTTAATCAAAATAGGAAAAGCTTATTATGATATAAAACTTTATTTTTAATATGATAGAAGTACTTAGGCTTGGACATAGGATAAAAAGAGATGAGAGACTTACAAGCCATGTTGCTTTAGTTGCTAGAGCATTTGGAGCAGATAAGGTGTATTATTCTGGGCAGAGGGATAGTAGTTTAGAGAATAGTATAAATAAAGTAGTTGATAAGTTTGGCGGGAGATTTAAAATAGAATACATAAAGAATCCAATTAACTTTTTAAAGGAAGCTTTTAAGAAAAGCTTCAGCAAAAAATATAAAATAGTGAATTTAACAGTTTATGGATTACCTATACAAAAAGAGATAAATAAAATCAAAAAATTCAAGAATATAGTTGTAATTGTAGGCTCTACTAAGGTGCCTATAAATTATTATAAAATGGCTGATTTTAATATAAGCATAACACAGCAACCACATTCTGAAGTAGCTGCATTATCTATTTTTCTTGATAAATATTTTAATGGAAAAGAGTTAAATAAAAGATATAAAAATGCTAAGTTAAGGATAGTGCCACAAGAAAAGGGAAAGCTTTTAAAATAATAGAACTTGCTAATATGTATTAAGGGGTGATATTTTGAAGAAAGAAAAGATTATTGGGGCTGTTATAATAGTATTGTTTGCGTTAATCTTGATTTTTATAGAACCAACTTATACTGGATATGGTGTATCAAAATTTAAGACAAATTTAACAGTAAACAGTTATGGTCCAGGTCAACAGTTAGAAGGGGTAGTCGATGTTAGTTTCACTGATTTACCAGCCGATACGAAAATAATAGCTACATTAAGTAATATTAAGTCAGAATTAGAATTAAAAAATATATGTGCAGAATGCGATATAGTTCCTGCTTCTTATAACTTAAAGCAAGAGGTTAGTCAATCTATAGTAAATTTTGATAAAGCTGGATTTAATGATTCTTATGGTGTTGTATTTCGTACTACAATGCAAACACCAACATTAGTTATAATTGCTAATTTTAATGTTGGGGGAGAAGCTGTTAATGGAGTTAATCCAAAATTACCAAGTATAAATATAGGGAGAAAGGCAAACTGGAGTTATGTTGGACCATTAATAGCAAATCAATTTGAAGATATACCTATTAATTACCTTTTTGATTATAATGCTGATGATCAATCTAATATTGGGGGAGCTGAAACAGATGAATATTGTGAAAAGATTAAATTTACACCTTCTTCTTATTATAAAATAGAAACACATATTAAAAAAGCAATTGATGGGGCTAATTTAAAGGCTAGATTAAGAAATTTGGATTATAGTATAGCGCTAAATACTATGGGTCAAGAAGCTGTTTGTGTTATTGCAGCAGATAGTACTTTTGGTTGGAGATCTTGTTTAATAAATATAACAAATAAGGTAGATAAGGATTATTATGCATGTATTTATGCAAGTGGCGGGAGTGTTGATGTAACATATTATAAAATATCTGTTGAAAATCCAAATGCAATTTTTGAAGGTGTATACTGCGGTGGGGGAACTTGTATATCAAAAGGAGGAGTTGATTACTTTATAAGGGTAGCCAGAAATAAATTTGTAACTAATTTAAGTACAACAGAAAAGATAAATTTAAAGGAAGATCTTTCTGGATTAAGTTGTACAGCACAAGTAAATAAGGATGGGCTAACATATTGTTTGTATCCTATTAGAATAAGTTCAGAGGGGGAAGGCAAGATTACACTAAGTATTCCTCCGGGAGAACTTCAGGTTCGTGCCCCAGATATAA
The DNA here is from genome assembly GCA_964367265.1 of Candidatus Woesearchaeota archaeon. Taxonomy (GTDB): domain Archaea; phylum Nanobdellota; class Nanobdellia; order SCGC-AAA011-G17; family JAFCDX01; genus CAYIXF01. Next base: position 4,147 of record CAYIXF010000023.1, on the reverse strand, counting down.
TCGATGGAAAACTTTATCTTATTGATTCTGTTCCAGCTATGATAAGAAAAGAAGATTTAAAAATAAATTTGATAGATTTTCCAGATTTACTTACCACATCTACTGAAGGAATTCATAAGCTAAGATTAGAATTAAAATATAATAATAATGTTTATAGTTCTGACGAATCTGATATTAATGTATTTAATCTGCCAACAGCTTCGATAACTGCAAATCCTATAGGTTACGTATACCAAAATATAGAATTTAAGGCTAATGTTAATGGTAATAAGACAGAAATTATAAGTTATGAATGGGATTTTGGAGATGCAATTAAAGAAACAACATTAGATCCGAATGTAACACATAGTTATGATACCCTTGGTGATTATGTTGTTAAGTTGGTAGCTGTTGATAGCAATAATGCAAAAAGCCAAGGAACAAATTTTACAATTAAAATAGGTTCTGTGCAGAAGAATGTTGATTTTTTAGTTAATGATACAAAAGTTAATATAGCTAGATTTAGTTCTCAGATTAGTAGCGTAACAGATGAAAATGTTTTGGATGTAATTAATTTACTTAATTTGAATGCTAATATAAATAACGCTACTAGTTCTTTGTCACAATATGAATTAGAGTACGCTAGTGCACTTGGATTACCTGATGCAGATAAAGAAGTAAGTTTATCTACTTTACAATCTAATTTACTTGGATTAAGAGATACTGTTCCTAGAAGTTTGAATGTATCTGGATTTTCTTTCCCAAGTGCTTTAGATTTTATAAGTGATATCCCGGATGAAGTTGCAGGTGGCAAACCTAAAGAAGCAATATTAGAATTTCAAAGCAATGTTAATGTAGTAAGTAAAGGGTATCTTGTTAATTTAGATTATATTTCTGGAAGGGGTGATAAATTTAGATTAATTAAGAAAGATGTTAGTGCAAGTAATGCAGAAAATGCATTTGTTATAGAAGTTATACCGAAGGAAGTTGCTTCAAGTATAGAAGGGGATAAGATACTAACAGGAGATTATGAAATTGTTAGCGCAGATCCTATTATTAAATGGCCAATTACCAATAATTTACAAATAGTTTATATTATAGAATCTGGAAATCTTGATAATTTGATTAAGACAAAAACTTTTGTTATACCAGAAGAGTTAGCTGTTGTTGAAGAAGGTATATGTCCTAATAAAGTTTGTGAAGTTCCTTTAGAAGATGAAATAAGTTGCCCAGAAGACTGTAAAAGGAAGATACCACTTGGTATTTATATACCTCTTTTATTAGCCCTAATTGTAGGAATTTATTATATAAACTTCTATAAAGGGCCAGGAAACTTTAAAGATTTAACAAATTGGATATCAGTAAAATTAATAAAGAAAAGAGTATTTACATCTAAAGTAGATTTGGCTAATTTGGTTAGTTATATAAGGCAAACTACAAGGCAAGGCATAAGCGAGACACAGGTAAGAGAAATATTGTCTAAAAAAGGCTGGGCTAAAGAACAGATAGATTATGCCTTTAAAGAGGCAAAGAAATGAAGCCTCGGGAAAAAGAAAAAATGGATAAAAGAGTAGTTTATATTGTTATTGTATTGATAGCATTTCTTATTTTAATAACACTTGTAACTCCTACAGGATATATTGTATTGAAAAATAGATGTGATATGGGTTATAATTGTATAGAGGATTTTAAGCTTGTTTATCAGTATGGAAATTGTGAAATTGTAGATGTAAAGATATGTATGGAAGGTTGCTATGAGGGTGGTTGCATAGAACCTTAAAGAGCTTTTTAGAAAAATTTTTTAGTAAAAAGAAAGTTTTATAAGTATTATTTGATAAGTTCTGTTATAAATTAAAGCGCCGATAGTATAATGGTTAGTATCTCAGCCTTCCAAGCTGATGATCCGGGTTCGACTCCCGGTCGGCGCATTTTTTAAAATGAAAAAGAAAAATATCTTATGCTTTGTAGCCCACAGCGATGATGCAGCTATTGGGATAGGGGGAACCTTAGTTAAGTATGTAAAAGAGAAAAACAATATAATTGAGGTTATATTTTCTTATGGGGAGTTAAGTCATTTAAGAAAAAATGTAATAATTAAAAAAAGAATAAGTGAAGCAAAAAGTGCAGCTAAAATACTTGGGTATAAAAATGTAATATTTTTTGGATTGCCAGATGCAAAGATAGGTAAAGAAGTGTATAAAGTTAAAGATAAGGTTAAGAAATTAATTAAAAAATATAAACCTGTTAAGATATTTACACACTCCCTTAGCGATCCTTTACCCGATCATAAGGCAGTAAATAAGGCGGTTATTGGGGTTTTAGAAGAAATGAAAAGTAAAGTAGGTGTATATAGTTTTGATGTTTGGAATATTACAAATTTTAGTGAAGCAGAAAATCCAAGAATGTATGTTGACATTAGCGATACTTTTGATACAAAAATAAAAGCACTTAAAAATTTCAAAAGCCAGATGCACGTTATATTACAACTTATGCCTAGTATTTATACAAGGGCAAAATTGCATGGCCAACATTATGGATGTAAATACGCTGAAAGGTTTTATAAATTAAGATGAAAAAAATATTAATTACAACCGACAGTTTTCTACCAAGGTATGATGGTGTAGCTAAATTTTTATCAGAAATCATACCAAGATTATCTAAATATTATAAAATAACAATAATTGCACCAAATTATGGAAGATATAATATAAAAAATGCAAAAATATATAAATTTCCACTTTACAAGGTTAAAGTTGGTGGTTACAGACCAGCCAAAATAAATTTAAAATTAATAAAAAAATTAGTTGAAGATAATGATTTAGTTTTCAATAACACCATCGGACCTATAGGTAGTGCTTCTATTTTTTATGCATCTAAGATTAAAAAACCAATTTTATCTTATGTACATTCTATAGAATGGATTTTATTTAACGAGTCTATCAGTTTACCTAATTTTTTTAGAAAATATACAAAGTTTACTACAAAAAAATTAGCGGGAATTTTATACAATAGATGTAATACATTAATGGTTCCATCTATAGAGGTAGCAAATTTATTAAAGAGAAATGGTATTAAAACAAATAAAGTAGTTATTAAACATGGTATTGGTAAAGAATTTAAAATAGGAAATACCAAAAAGAAATTTAAATTAGATGATCATGTAGTTATTGGTTATTGTGGTAGGCTTAGTAGGGAAAAGAATTTAGAAACTTTATTAAAGGCATTTAATAAATTAAAATATAAGAAAAAGTTTTTATTAATAGTTGGAGATGGCCCCTATAGGAATATATTTTTTGGTAAAAATGTTAAGGTAACTGGCTTTATAAAGAATGTTGTTCCATATTTGCAGTGCATGGATATTTTTGTTTTACCAAGTTTGACTGAGACTGGTGGTTTATCTGCTTTAGAAGCAATGAAGTGCGGTAAGGTTGTTGTCTCGACTAAGGTTGGATATTTAAAAAAATATATTAAAAATGGATATAATGGTTATCTATTCCCAAAAAGGAATGTAAATTTTTTAGTTAAACTATTGACAAAGTTAGTTAAAGATAAAAAGCTAAGAGATAAAATTGGTAGAAATGCAAGTAATGCTGTTACTAATCTTACTTGGGATAAGACTTTTAGAAATCTTAAAAAGATTATAGAAAGTTATATAAATATTAAATAAAATATAGTATTATGGAAAAACATAATATTCATATTGTTGTGGTTGTTATTATACTTCTCTTTAGTTTATTTTTGAATAGGTATAGTTTAGAATATTCTGGGAACGTTGTAAAGGATTTTAGCACAAGAGAAGCTTTAGAAGATTTAGATAAAATTAAACAAACAGTTAATTCGAATACAGAAAAATTTCCTAATTTTGTAAAAACTGTTTTTGGTAATGAGAGAATTAATATTATATTAAAAATGAATGATGGAAGCATTGTTAATTTATGGATGGAGACTGAAAATGCAAAGATTATTAACTTAGCTTATGGCGAACTAGATAACCCAACTTTAGTTGTTGAAACTTCAGAAGATACCTTGAATAGAATTGGGAAGTCTGAAAAACCAATAGATGAATTCTTGTTTGCAATTAATAATGGGGAAATTAGGTATGAAGCTAAGAAAATAACTAGCGGTATAAAAACAGGCATTGGAAAATTTTTATCTAGAATATTTTACT